>JBPEXP010000487.1:0-21694 GCA_052031475.1 Flavobacteriaceae bacterium
CCACGGATTGCAGTGGCTGAGCGACAGGAAAATCAATCGGCACCTGGGTGGCTTTGTGCACGTAATTGGAGATGGTCTTATCCCCTACCATTACGATGGTATCGATGAGATTTTCTTTGGTCCAGCCGTTTGCGAAGAAATTTTCCAGAACAGCTTCGTCTATGTTGCCCCTGTTTTCTGTGATATTCTTTGAAAGTCTGGCCAGGGCATCCAGTTTGTTGTCAAAAGAAGCAAAGCCGGCTCTCAGTTCATAGATCTGCTCTTCGCTAAAGCCATTCATTTTGCCAATGGCCGTATGGGCAGACAAGCAATAGATACATTGATTTACTTCACTTACAGCGAGGTTGATCACCTCTTTTTCCTTGGCCTTAAGCGAGGTGCCGGCACCGGCAAGGCTGAGGTAATTACCCAGTGCATTATCAGAGTAGGCATAGGCCGCATAAAGATTGGGAACAAATCCAACCTGACTTTTCAACTGGTCAAATAATGCTTGATTCTTCGTACTTACTTCTTCTTTCTTTAGAACTTTAAATGTGCTCATGATATGTGTTGTATTTGTGAACTCTTTAAAATGGAGTCCGATGATTAATAATTGTATTTATGTATATAAGGTCGCTCGGCATCGCAATAGAAGTCGTGATGACCATTTTGCTCGCAATGCTTAACGGGATCCACCATGTTGAATTCAGGATTCGCAGGCCTGCTGTATAGCCGGATTAAATTGAATAGAAAACTGTTGTTCATGACTGCATCTTTTAAATTTGAGACAAAGATGCTGTCTTAATAAGGGCAGGTGTTAGGAAGAATAGCCCGAGTGCTTGTATAAATTTCCCTCAGGCCGTAGTTTGAAGGGTTTGGCGGTATTGGCTCGGTGATATCCCGCTTATATTCTTAAAGAACCTGCTGAAGTGTGCTGCGTCGTTAAAGCCCAGCTCAAAGGCAATTTCCTGGTTTTGCTTATCTGTATAGTGCATCAACCTCTTTGCCTCCAGCGCAATCCTTTCATGGATGACCTGTTGTGGCGATTTGTGATTGTAGATCGCGAATAGATTTGACAGCGTCTTGGGGCTTTTAAAAAGCATTTCGGCATAGTTGCTCACCTTTCGCTTTTCGCGGAAGTGCAGGTCTACCAGATAATTGAATTTTCTGATCAGTTCAATTTGGTCACTGTTCAGCTGATTGGGGATCAATTGTTCTTTGGCCAGCCGTGTGGTAAGAATGATGAGCCTCTTGAGCAACATTTGCAGCATCTCTCCCTGAATATGATCGCGGTTAGTAAACTCGTCGATGAAAACCTTGTAAAGCGTTTCAAATTTTTCTAACTGATCATCCGGTATGCTGATCACCGGTATTTCCTGAGCCCCAAAAAACAGTATCCCGTTACACGACACCTCGCGGTCGTGATCAGAAATGCAATAGAATTCGCGATTAAAGGTAAAAGCAGTGAGAGGTAGTTCAGAAGGGAGATAATCTACCCGATGAAGGTAGGTAACCGTGCTTATCTGGCCTGGTCTGATAACAACAGGCTGATCATCAATACGGATCCTAACCGGTTTTGTATTCCTGTTCCATAAAAACTTAATGGTCCATTCAGTTATTGAAAAGCTGCTTTCATCCTGCTGAATATGGTCAGTAAGACCAAAAACCGCACCTACTCGCTTGTCGTAATATTCAAACCTCATTTACTATCCTGGTTTCAGGATAATGGTAGGAATAAAGCACAAAAGCTTACAGTCTTACTCCAGGCCCGTGCGGTGTTAGCATATTTCTGGAAAACTGATTTCTAGAAGCTGCAGGTTTCAATTTCTGTAACCCTCAGTGTATTCACCATCCCTTTGGCTTTAATGGGCATGGCTGCCAGGCTGATGAGCATATCGCCCACGTCTAGATATCCCTTCTTGCAGGCTATCGCATTCACGTCTTCAATAGTCTCATCGGTAGAAACAAATCGGTCGTAATAAAATGCTTTAACCCCCCAAAGCAAATTAAGCTGAGTAAGAATGCGTTTGTTGGATGTAAATACCAGGATGTGGGCACTGGGTCTCCAGGCTGATATCTGGAAAGCCGTATAACCACTATTGGTCAGTGTAGAAATCGCCTTGGCCTTAATTTCATTGGCCATTATAGCGGCGTGATAACATACAGATTTGGTGATGTAGCGTTTTGTGCGGATATGTGGCGGTTCCTGGGGTACGCTGATCAGGTCTGAGCTCTCCACGCTATGAAGGATACTGGCCATTTTCTCAATAACCTGCACCGGGTAGTTCCCCACTGAAGTTTCACCAGATAACATCACGGCGTCTGCGCCATCCATGACTGAGTTTGCCACATCGTTAACTTCTGCCCGGGTGGGCGTAAGACTTGTGATCATGGTTTCCATCATCTGGGTGGCGATAATGACAGGAATACGAGCTCTTTTAGCCCTGAGCACCAGCTTTTTCTGAATGAGCGGAACCTCCTGTGCCGGTACCTCAACTCCCAGATCGCCCCGTGCCACCATGATGCCGTCGCAGTACGAGACAATTTTATCGATATTCTTTACCGCCTCTGGTTTCTCTATCTTGGCTATGATAGGGATCTTGTGTTCTGAGTGTTCTTTGATCAGATTTTGCAGGTCGATCAGATCCTGACTATAGCGGACAAATGACAGGGCAATCCAGTCTACGTTTTGTGAAATGGCAAAAATGGCATCTTTGACGTCTTTCTCGGTAAGTGCAGGCAGCGAGATGTTGGTATTGGGAAGATTGACGCCTTTTTTCGATTTCAGCGGCCCGCCCTGGATAACCTTGGCTTTTACCTCATTTTCTTTATTGCTGGCAAGTACTTCAAAAATAAGTTTTCCGTCATCCAAAAGAATCCGCTCCCCCGGATTGACATCTTTCGGAAAACTTTCATAATTCATGTAGACCCTTTCGGCATTGCCCTCAAAGGCTTCCCCTGTCACAAAGGTGATCTCGTCGCCGGGGCTTACGATGACTTCACCAGACATGACCCCAACCCTCAATTTCGGACCCTGCAGGTCTGCAAGAATGGCCGTATAAGTGCCCAGTTCCTCATCCAGTTTCCTGATCATGGAGATTCTTTCCTTAACGTCTTTATAATCAGCATGGGAGAAGTTGATCCTAAATACGTCTACCCCTGCATGGATCATCTCTTTAAGGATTTCTTTTTTGCTCGTAGCCGGACCCAGGGTGGCCACGATCTTCGTCTTTTTTCTGTCAGGCATTCCCTTAAAAAATTAGGTTGTGTTTAGATTTAAGTCGTTCGGTATTAACCAGGTAGGCTGTCACAATATTAGGAATTGTCTTTATAGTCTGAATAATGTCGTATTCAAGACATTCGTCGCCCTGTTCTACTCTCAGAAAATAATCAACCTCCCGATGTTCAGGAATCAGGTGGCTGACGGTCAGTGACCATTCATTCTGAAATAGATCTAAGCTGTGCCGTTGTTCCTCTTTATTATAATTATTGGTGATGAGCATCCAATATCGGTCATTGATCTGATCCCGGTAGTCGAAAATTGGAAATTGGCCAAGTCCGGAGATTTCCAGGTCTTCCCTGTTCCTCCCAAGCCTTATTTTCAAATGATTGTTCAACACATAGGCCAGGGCGTGATCTTCCAGGCTGCAGTGCAGTGCAATCAACACATAATCCTCGGTACAGAGGTCATCGCTCAACTTATATGTGGCTGCCATTTTCATTGTACGCGGGTAAAGATAGGATTAAATAAGATATATGCGGAGCCTGTGCCCGAAATGACTGCCAGCGCAGCTAGGCTGAACTCTCATTCATTTTGTCCTGCAGTGCAAAAAAGGCGCGTTTTGAAGCTTTTTCCTCTGCCTTTTTTTTAGAAGTTGCGCGGGCCTTTGCCATCACCCGGTCGTCTATGGAGAGTTTAACGGCAAAATGCTTCATCGGATCGTTTCCAGTGTCTTCGTACACCTTGTAGTTAAAATCCTTTTTCTGCTTCTGGCACCATTCGATAACGAGGCTCTTGTAGCTGATAACCTTACCTTCCAGCTGTTCAATATCCACATAGGGTTCAATGACGCGTTCGTTAATGAATTTTTCACAGTACTTGTAGCCCCTGTCCAAATAAATAGCCCCTACCAATGCCTCAAATACATTGCCGTGAATATTGTCGCCAAAATGGGTCTTGGGGATCCTGCTTTCAACAAATCTTATCAAATCCAGATCCCTGCCCAGTTCATTGAGGTGTTTACGACTCACAATCTTGGATCTCATCTTGGTAAGATAGCCTTCATCACCTGCCGGAACCTCTTTGTACAAGTGTTTTGATATGATGGTGCCCAACATGGCGTCTCCCAAAAATTCAAGTCTTTCGTAGTTTAACGGGTTGCCATTTTTGTCTTTCTTATTCGCAGACCGGTGGAGAAAGGCTTTTTTATAGATCTTGATATTTTTAGGCTTAAAGCCCAATATTTTTGATATCCCCAAAGAAAAATCCCCATCCTTTTTAGAATGGGAATTAAATAAGTTAGAAGGGAAATTCATGTCCTGTATTTAGCCTATTTTCTTAAATAAGACACAGGCATTATGGCCACCAAAACCAAAGGTGTTGCTCATAGCTACGTTCACTTCCCGTTCCTGGGCTTTGTTAAGCGTAAGATTTAGCCTGGGATCGATGGCATCGTCTACTGTTGAGTGATTGATCGTAGGCGGTACCAGATTGTATTTCATTGCCAGGATGGAGGCAATGGCTTCTATGGCACCGGCGGCACCTAATAGGTGACCGGTCATAGATTTGGTCGAATTGATATTGATGTTGGGGGCATGGTCGCCGAATACCTGGCCGATAGCTTTTAATTCGGCCACATCCCCGAGCGGAGTTGAAGTGCCATGCGTATTGATGGCATCTACATCTTCCGGCTTCAATCCTGCATCCTGTAAACAGTTTTCCATCACCCGTACCACCCCTATACCATCGGGATGAGGTGCTGTCAGGTGATAGGCATCACTTGATAATCCGCCTCCCACAACCTCGGCATAAATTTTTGCCCCACGGGCTTTGGCGTGTTCGTATTCTTCAAGGATCAGCGCACCGGCTCCTTCGCCCAGTACAAATCCATCTCGGGTTGCATCAAAGGGCCTGGAAGCGGTTTCGGGGCTGTCATTCCTAGTAGAAAGGGCATGCATGGCGCTAAAACCGCCCATACCGGCAATGGTCACAGCCGCTTCGCTACCTCCAGTGACGATGACGTCGCAGTAACCCAAGCGAATATAGTTAAGGGCGTCAATCATTGAATTGGCAGAGGACGCACAGGCACTCACTGTAGTGTAATTAGGGCCCATGAATCCGTATTTGATGGATATATTACCCGGTGCAATATCCGCGATCATTTTTGGAATGAAGAACGGATTAAAACGCGGAGTGCCATCCCCGCTGGCAAAATTCAATACTTCGTTCTGGAAGGTTTCCAGACCGCCGATACCGGCGCCCCAGACTACACCTACCCTGAACTTATCTACGGTTTCCAGGTCCAGACCGCTGTCGGCTATGGCCTCATCTGAGGATACCATGGCATATTGAGAAAACCTGTCAAGTTTACGTGCTTCCTTCCTGTCAAAGTAGTTGTTGGGATCGTATCCCTTTAATTCACACGCAAATTTGACTTTGAATTTTTCGGTATCGTAGTAGGTGATGGGTGCAGATCCGCTCCGTCCATTTTTTAATCCTTCCCAGTATTCGTCAACAGTATTTCCAATTGGTGTTAGGGCCCCAAGGCCGGTAACCACAACTCGTTTTAATTGCATGAATCAATTTTTTGATTACTGTCTTACCCAAGTGTAAAATAAAAAAAATTATCCATGCGACGAGATTACCGCATGGATAATTATCATTCTTTTATTAAGAAGCATAAAATTATTTGGCCTCCTCTATATAACTTATAGCCTGGCCTACCGTTGCAATATTTTCCGCTTGATCGTCGGGGATCTGGATATCAAATTCCTTTTCAAATTCCATGATAAGTTCTACGGTATCCAAAGAATCTGCCCCTAGGTCGTTAGTAAAGCTAGCTTCAGCTACAACTTCATTCTCATCCACACCTAATTTATCAACTATGATAGCCTTAACTCTTGATGCAATGTCTGACATAATTATTTTGGTTTTAAATTTAAATCGTTGGCAAAAATAAAAAACTATTGGTTTACTAATAGCATTTGCGGTTAAAATGTCGCTTAATTTAAGAATTTTCATCATGAGAATACTACATTAGCCGCATATTTTTTATTATCGCTACCCGGTATTGAGCTTACGGCAATTAATAGCCTCATTTACTGAGAAATAAGCAATTCTCAACGGTTTGGAGGCAGTTCATGCCAGCAATGTAGTTAGTCAGAGTGAGCATATGAAAAGCATAGTCCTTTTTGCATCAGGTTCAGGCACCAATGTTGAAAATATCGCGCGGTATTTTCAGGATCATCCCTCAATTGCCATTGAGGCTGTGCTTACCAATAACCGCAAAGCTTACGTATTGGATCGATGCCGGGCTATGGATATCAATGCCTTCTATTTTAACAGACCGGCTTTTGCTCCGGGAGCTGCCGTTATGAAGCTACTCCGGTGTCTGAACCCGGACCTGATCGTCCTGGCCGGTTTCCTTTGGAAGATCCCGGAAGACATGGTAAGGGAGTTTGAAGGAAGGATGATCAACATCCATCCGGCTCTACTGCCCAAATTTGGCGGGAAGGGAATGTATGGGATCAGAGTCCATGAGGCCGTGAAAGAACAGGGCGAAAGTGAGTCCGGAATAACGATTCACTACGTAAATGAAGCCTATGATGAAGGCCAGATCATTCTCCAGGAACGCGTTCGTATAGACGATACGGACAGTCCGGAAGACATCGGTAAAAAGGTCCATCAATTAGAATACGAACACCTGCCAAGGGTTATTGAAGAGCTCCTGAGCACCAAGAATGAGTAAGAAGCAAAAGTATTATGTAGTTTGGCGCGGAAAGCAGCCCGGTATTTACCGGGATTGGGAGGAGTGCAAGGCCCAGATCGAGGGTTTTAAGAACGCGGAGTACAAGGCGTTCGATTCCCTTAAAGAGGCTGAGGCGGCTTTTGATTCCAACTACAAGGCCTATAGGGGCATTAAAAAAGGGGGCAAACCGGAATTATCCCCTGAAGAGCTCATGCGAATAGGAGAGCCTAATTACCATTCCATTTCGGTGGATGCAGCATCTAGTGGAAATCCGGGGAAAATGGAATACCAGGGCGTTGATACACGCACTGCAAGAAGGCTCTTCAGGCAAGGCCCCTTTGAGGAAGGGACCAATAATATAGGTGAATTTTTAGCCATTGTACATGCCCTGGCCTATCTGAAGAAACGCTCCAGCGACCGGATCATCTATACAGATTCGCGAACGGCCATGAGCTGGGTCCGAAAGAAGAAGTGCAATACCAAGTTGGAACCCACGGCGAAAAACAGCAAAATTTTTGAATTGATAGAACGTGCTGAAGAGTGGCTTCAGAAAAATACCTACAACACCCCTATTGTGAAATGGGAGACCAAAGCCTGGGGAGAAATACCTGCAGATTTCGGCAGAAAGTAGTTTCTTAAATATTCCTTTATGGTCAGAAACCAAGAATATCAAAAGCGTATATTTGCAGCAAATTTGAAAACCTGATGGGTAAACTTCTCATCGTAGGCACTGTGGCCTTCGACGCTATTGAAACACCTTTTGGCAAAACGGATAAAATTTTAGGGGGCGCCGCCACCTTTATAGCGCTCGCCGCATCTCAATTTGAGCTTGAAGCAGCGATCGTTTCAGTGGTGGGAGACGATTTTCCCCAGGAATACCTCGATCTGTTTACATCGAGGAACATAGATATTTCTGCCATCGAGATCGTAAAGGGAGGTAAAACATTCTTCTGGAGCGGCAAATACAACAATGATCTCAACAGCAGGGATACCCTTTCAACCGAATTGAACGTGCTGGCAGATTTTCAACCGGTAGTACCGGAAAATTTCAAAGATTCTGACGTATTGATGTTAGGTAATCTGCATCCCAAAATTCAATTATCTGTCATGGATCAGATGGAAACCAGGCCCAAGCTCATTGTGATGGATACGATGAATTACTGGATGAACCACACCTGGGACGAATTGATGGAAGCCATTAGCCGCGTAGATGTACTGACCATCAACGATGAAGAAGCCAGGCAACTGACCAAGGAATATTCCCTGGTAAGAGCAGCCAGCGAGATCCTGACCATGGGTCCGAAGTACGTGGTCATAAAAAAAGGAGAGCACGGAGCCCTCCTGTTTCACAAAGACCATGTGTTTTTTGCTCCCGCATTACCGCTGGAGGAAGTTTTTGACCCTACAGGAGCAGGAGACACCTTTGCCGGCGGATTTGTAGGTTATCTTACGGAATCCAGGAATGTGTCTTTCAATAATCTAAGAAATGCGGTCATTCACGGGGCCAATCTCGCATCCTTCTGTGTGGAGGAATTTGGGACTGAAAGGATCGTCCATCTGGAAAGGAATGAATTGGAAAAAAGGTTGCATCAATTCAGAGAGTTGACTCAATTTGATATAGAATTACAATAGTGCCCTGATCTCGCAGGGCTTTTTTGATTGATCTAAATATGAGCGACAGCATAAAACACGAATGTGGAATTTCTCTGATCAGGTTATTAAAACCCCTGGAATACTACGCCGAGAAATACGGATCTGCATTTTACGGGGTCAATAAGATGTACCTGATGATGGAGAAACAACACAATCGCGGCCAGGACGGAGCGGGTTTTGCCAGCATTAAATTGGATATGGCCCCGGGCCAGAGATATATGAGTAGGGTTCGCTCCGTAGAACCTCAGCCTATCCAGGATATTTTTGACAAGATCAATGAGAGGATCAATACAGCCTTGCTGGAATATCCGGAGATAAAAGACAACGTTGCGGAACAAAAGGAGAAAATACCCTATGTGGCGGAACTGCTCCTCGGCCATGTCCGCTACGGCACTTTTGGCAAGAACAGCATAGAGAATGTTCATCCCTTCTTGAGACAGAACAACTGGATGCACAGGAATCTGATTGTTGCCGGAAATTTTAATATGACCAATACCGGTGAACTGTTTGACAACCTTGTTCAGTTGGGTCAGCATCCGAAAGAAATGGCGGATACCATTACGGTCATGGAAAAAATAGGTCATTTTCTGGATGACGCAGTGGCCAAACTCTACAAGGATATCAAGAAGGAGGGTTTTACAAAAATGGAGGCTTCGGCCATCATCGCCAAAAGGCTTAAAGTAAATAAGATCCTTAGAAAAGCTGCCAAAAACTGGGACGGCGGTTATGCCATGGCCGGACTCCTGGGACACGGTGATGCCTTTGTTTTGCGTGACCCCGCAGGTATCAGGCCTGCCTATTATTACCAGGATGAGGAGGTGGTTGTTGTGGCCTCTGAGAGACCTGCCATTCAAACCGTATTCAACCTGAATTACGAGCAAGTCAAAGAATTAGATCCAGGTCATGCTATTATAATCAAGAAGGACGGAGAGATCTCGGTCTCACAGATTTTGGAACCGCTTGCGCGGAAGGCCTGCTCCTTTGAAAGGATTTATTTTTCCAGGGGCAGCGACCAGGAGATCTACCAGGAAAGAAAGGAACTCGGTAAATTGCTCTTTCCGCAAATATTGTCTGCCATTAACAGCGACATTAAAAACACGGTCTTTTCCTATATACCTAATACAGCAGAAATTTCGTTTCTGGGAATGATCAAGGAGGCCCAGAACTATCTCAACAAACGGAAGGAAGAGCAGATCCTGTCTTTGGGTCCTAACCTGAACAGTGAGGAGGTACACAAAATATTGGAAGTCAGGCCCAGGATAGAAAAGGTAGCCATCAAGGACGCCAAACTCCGCACCTTTATCACCCAGGACAGCAGTCGTGACGACCTGGTTGCCCACGTTTATGACATTAGTTATGGATCAGTTACTCCGGGCGATCACCTGGTTATTATTGACGATAGTATTGTTAGGGGGACCACCCTGAAGAAAAGTATTTTGAGGATCCTGGACAGATTATCGCCTAAAAAAATAATCGTGGTTTCCTCAGCACCTCAAATCCGCTATCCCGACTGCTATGGTATAGACATGGCCAAGCTGGAAGATTTTGTCGCTTTTAAAGCCGCCCTGGAACTGCACAAAGAAAAAGGCAGCATGGATATGGTTAAGGAGATTTACGAAAAATGCAGGAAACAATTAGAGTGTAAGGAGGAGCAGGCTGTTAATCACGTGAAGGAATTTTATGCTCCTTTCCGAACGGAAGAAATTTCCAATAAAATTGCTGAGCTTTTGAGTCCGCCGGACATAAGGGCTGATGTAAAGATCATTTACCAGACCATAGAAAATCTGCATCAGGCCTGCCCCAAAAATTTAGGCGACTGGTACTTTACTGGCAATTATCCCACTGCGGGTGGAAACCGGGTTGTCAACCGCGCTTTTGTCAATTTCTACGAAGGAAAGAATCAAAGGGCTTATTAAACAAAATTCGATGAAATGCACGTTTTTGTGTATTTCATCGATAATATGTGCATTTTATCGGGTTTTTGGTCACTTACTGACAAAGGCAGTTACTTTAGTTTTGCCATAGCATAAGTAGGTTAAGTTCATGGTAAGATTTGGGGCAAAAAAGGTGGAGACTTCTCCACCTTTTTTATTTTGTGGCCTCTGAAATTCCCGGGCAAAAACTTTTTCATCCACTTAATAATTTCCTTCAGAATATTCTTTTTGGCGGCTATAATAAGTTCAAAATTCACGAGATGTCTGTAGTTGTATTTGCCACTATTTGAAGTAAATTCCTTCACTTGTCGCATTTCATCCGAATAAACCGACGTTCATCCAAAACCTTTTATCAGCTAATTCTATTCGCATACATTTGGAGGACCATAGCATAAGTAGGTTAAGTTCATGGTAAGATTTGGGGAAAAAAGGCAGAGAACTCTCTGCCTTTTTTATTGCTGAATATCAAATGATTAAGACCCAATCGCCCTGTATTACTTGGAAATATTGCGCACCGAGGCTATTTCTAAAGCCTAAAATTTCTTAAAATTCTTTTGTTATTTCTCACAATACCAGTAATTTAGTACTGCCATAGCATAAGTAGGTTAAGTTTATGGTAAGATTTGGGACGAAAAGGGCGGAGGCTTCTCCGTCCTTTTCTATTCAACAAAAAAACCGCCCATTCAGGCGGCTTTCTTTATTTTAAAAAATAAGAGTTCTCTTACTTGTTTGCCTGATACAACTCTCCTACCTTATCCCAATTAATGATATTGTAAAAAGATTGGACATAATCAGGGCGCCTGTTTTGATAATTCAGATAGTAAGCGTGTTCCCAGACATCAAGACCCAGGATTGGATGGCCGCCGCAACCCGTATTTGGCATAAGCGGATTATCCTGATTTGCGGTAGAACATATTTCCAGTTTGCCGCCCGGATGTACGCATAACCATGCCCATCCCGAACCAAATCTCGTACCGGCCGCGTTGCTGAATTTTTCACGGAAAGCATCAAAAGAGCCAAAGCTGTCATCGATGGCCGCACCTAATTCACCTCCTGGGCTACCACCGCCATCCGGAGACATGATCTCCCAGAACAGACAGTGATTGTAATAACCTCCTCCATTATTCCGTACCGCTGAATTAGACATGTCCAGGTTGCTCAACAGGTCTTCAATAGACTTGCCAGCCAACGCCGTTCCTTCAATTGCTCCGTTCAATTTTGTAGTGTACCCATTGTGATGCTTGGTATGGTGAATCTCCATAGTTCTGGCATCTATGTGTGGTTCCAATGCATCGTATGCATATGGAAGATTAGGTAATTCAAAAGCCATTATTATTATGTTTTAGTTATACAAATGAATCATCCTCAAATTTAGCGCTTTTAACAGAATTATTGGCCATGATGGGTGTTAATAACCAATTAAGAATCCGTAATTTGTTCAAAAAAATAAGTGACGCAAAGCGCTTATAAAATTTACAATGCTTCAGCAGGATCGGGAAAGACCTTTACGCTTGTTAAGGAGTACCTTAAAATATTGCTGGCTTCTGAAAATCAACAGAATTTCCGTCAAATACTGGCCATAACCTTTACCAACAAGGCAGTGAATGAGATGAAACAACGCATCCTGAACAGTCTTGCCGAAATTAGCCAACCTATAGCCGGCAATGGAAGTTCTGAAATGGCTGAAATTCTTACCGTGGAACTGAACCTGGATATGCCAACCCTTCAAAATAGGGCGCAGTTGCAGTTGCAAAAAATACTGCATAACTACGCCTATTTTGACGTTTCCACGATTGATAAATTTACACATCGCGTAATCAGGACATTTGCCAAAGACCTGAAGATCGCTCAAAATTTTGAAGTAGTCCTGGACACTTCCCTGCTGTTGGAAGAAGCGGTTCAAAACCTTCTCGCCAGGGCTGGGGATGATCCTGTGCTTACGGAGACTCTGGTGAATTTCGCGTTGGAAAAAACGGATGAAGACAGGCATTGGGACCTGGGCTTTGATCTGGAGAAGGCCGGGAGCATGATTTTCGATGAAAATCATATGAGTCATTTTAAATCTCTTCTCTTAAAGAGAATTCCAGAATTTGAAAAACTTCAAAAATCCCTGCGAAATGAGATTGCCAAGCATGAGCAGCTGGCAATTACCAAGGCCAGGGAAACGCTGGATCTACTTTCTGAATACGATCTGGGGCCGGATGACTTTCCCAATAAGACCCTCCCTAATCATTTTCAGCGTATCATTGACCTTGAATGGGACAGCGGCATATTGTACGGCAACAAGCTCGAGGAAAACCTCAACGATGGAAAATTGCTCAAATCCGGCTTGGAGTTACCGGATGAGGACTTGCCTGAATTGGTCCTGGATCGATATCTGGATTTAAAACAGATCGTTAGCCGCGGACTCTATCTAAAAAACGCCTACAGGAATTTATTGCCGCTTACACTGCTCAGCAGAATTAGTTCCGAGATCCGATTATTGGAACAGGAAAGAAATCTTCTTCCTATATCGTCGTTTAACAAGATCATCTCCGACACCATTGCCGGGCAACCGGCCCCTTTTATTTATGAGCGACTGGGTGAAAGATACCGCCATTACTTCATCGATGAATTTCAGGATACTTCGGAATTACAGTGGCAGAACCTAATACCCTTGATCTCCAACGCGCTGGAGAGTGTTGATGAAGATGGCAAGACGGGCAGCCTCATGCTTGTGGGTGATATCAAGCAAGCCATATATCGATGGAGGGGTGGCAAACCTGAACAGATGCTGCATCTTATAAGCGGCAGGGAAAGTCCCTTCGCAGTAGAGCCGGAAGTACTTACGCTAAAAACAAATTACAGAAGCTCAGAAACCATTGTCTGGTTCAATAATTCATTTTTCAGAACTGCCAGTAAATTTTTAGACAATGAAACCCATAGAAGACTGTTTGCTGTAGACAGCCAGCAACAAAGCCGATTAACCAGGGCGGGATATGTACAAATTGACTTCCTGGATAGCCAGGAAGAGGAACAGGACCAACTCCATTTGGAAAAGGTCAAAATTGCCATCAAGAGGTCACTGGATCAGGGATATTCCTATAGTGATATCTGTGTGCTTACCAGGAAAAAAGAGGAAGGCGTGCAAATCTCCAAAGGCCTGCTTGAGGCAGGTATCCCCCTGGTCTCTTCGGATACATTATTGATCAAAAGCAGCCGGGAAGTACGGTTTCTCATCAATCTTTTACGGCTGACCGCTTATCCGGAGGATCGGGATACGCAATTTGCCGTGCTTGAATACCTCATCCCTAAAGACGAGGCGTTTCACGACAACATGACAACCGCACTGAATGATATCAATCAATGGTTACTGGACCAATGGAATTTTTCAACAAATCGTCTAAGGTATCAAAGCCTTTACGACGGCCTTGAAGAATCTGTCCGCATTTTTAAGCTATCCGGAAAATCGGATGCCTTCATTGCCTATTTACTGGACGAGTCCCTGTTACTTGAGCAGCGTAATCAGTCCGGCATACAGGCCTTTCTGGATTACTGGGATCAAAATTCGGATAAGATCAGCTTGTCCACACCGGAAGATGTAGATGCCGTGAGGATCATGACCATTCACAAAGCCAAAGGTCTGGAATTTCCTGTGGTGATTTATCCTTTCGCAAACTCGAGGATCCACGATGCGAGAGATCCAAAACTTTGGATGGATGTAAACCCAGAAGATTTCCAGGGTTTTTCGGAGCTTTTGTTCAGCAAGAAAAAAGAGATGATGTTATACTCCGCTGAGGCATCGGAAAAGTACAGCGAGGATCAACATAAGCTCGAACTGGATGCCTTTAATATTCTATATGTGGCTTTAACACGGGCAATAGATGCTCTCTTTATCATCAGTGTGGAGGATCTTGATTCTAAGGGCAATCACAAGACCTCTTTGTACTCGGGATTGTTTATAGAGTTTTTGACTGAAATTGGTAAGTGGACCCCTGGGCAAGACTCCTATAGTTTTGGAACTTTACCGGCTAGTAATGGCAAAAAAGAATTAAGATCAGCACGAGAAACACTCGACTTTCTTTTTACAAGGAAGGATGAGACCATATCCCGGATGATAGTGAGAAGCGGGATCGAATGGGACAATGAAAGGGCCCGGGCGCAGGAAAGGGGCACTGTATTTCACCATATTATGAGCAAGATCCGATCTGAGGAAGATTTGGAACGGGCCGTTGAAGAATCTGCAAAGGCAGGCATGATATCCCAGCATGAAAGAATACAGATAACAGATAGTATCAGAAGCCTTGTAAATCACCATCTGCTTTCAAATTATTTTAAACCCGGTCTGGACATCAGAAATGAAGAGGATATCATTACTAAAAATGGGCTATTTTTGAGGCCCGACAGACTTGTTATAAACCAGGGTCTAATAACGGTTATAGACTACAAAACCGGTATGCCCAGCCAGGCTCACAAAGAACAAATCGAACTATATAGCGGGGCCTTAAGGGAAATGGGCTATCAGGTAGAGAATAAGATACTGGTTTATATAAATGAAGACATAAATGTGGAAATCATCAAATAACTATGTACGGTAAGATAAAAGATCACCTTAGCAGGGAATTAGCCGAAATAAAAGAGGCTGGATTATTTAAGGAAGAAAGGATCATTACATCAGCACAAGACGCTGTTATCAAGATCTCAACAGGAGAGGAAGTGATAAATTTCTGTGCCAATAACTATCTGGGGCTTTCTTCTCATCCCGAGGTCATTAAGGCTGCGAAAGACACGCTAGACAGACGAGGCTTTGGTATGTCATCGGTGCGATTCATCTGCGGGACCCAGGACATCCACAAGGAACTGGAGGCCAGGATCGCAAAATATTACGGAACGGAAGACACCATATTATACGCCGCTGCTTTTGATGCGAACGGAGGAGTTTTTGAGCCTTTATTCACTGCAGAAGATGCGATTATATCCGATGCTCTCAATCACGCCTCTATTATAGACGGTGTCCGTTTATGCAAGGCCAAACGCTACAGATATGCCAATGCGGATATGGCAGACCTGGAAGCACAGCTCAAACAAGCAGACTCGGACGGGGCAAGGTTTAAGATTATTGTTACAGACGGGGTGTTTTCTATGGATGGATTACTGGCGCCTATGGATCATATATGTGACCTGGCAGATAAATACGACGCCCTGGTTATGGTAGACGAATGCCACGCCACCGGCTTTATCGGCCCAACAGGGAAAGGCACCCCGGAAGAGAAAGGAGTGTCTGACCGCGTAGATATTATAACCGGAACATTAGGTAAGGCACTGGGAGGTGCCATGGGCGGATATACGACCGGCAAAAAAGAGATCATCGAAATGCTCAGGCAAAGGTCAAGACCATATCTGTTCTCCAACTCCCTTGCACCATCCATTGTTGGTGCCTCTATCAAGGTATTGGAGATGTTAGAGAAAGACACTGGCCTGAGGGATAAACTGGAAAGCAATACCAAATATTTCAAGGACGGTATGAAGCAGGCAGGTTTCGACATAATTGACGGGGAATCTGCCATTGTTCCGGTTATGCTGTACGATGCTAAATTGTCGCAGAAAATGGCCAATAAATTATTGGAAAAAGGCATTTATGTGATTGGATTCTTCTATCCGGTTGTGCCGAAAGGAAAAGCCCGGATAAGGGTCCAGCTTTCTGCCGCACACACAAAAGAACACCTCGATCAGGCAATAGGCGCTTTTGTTGAGGTTGGCAGGGACTTGGGAGTTATTTAGAGCCCTTTCTGAAGTCTCAAAATGGGGCAAAAAAAATGGGAATTTGATTTTGTTAATAATTTTTAACAACTTACATTTGCGTCTGATAAACACTTAAACTTAAAATTTTGAACATGAAACAGCTTAGCAGATTATTGGTTGTTGGCCTACTTGTTATCGGGTTAAACAACGTACAAGCGCAGGACGAGGACAATCCCTGGCAGATTGCCTTCGGTATAAACGCGATTGACGTATATCCCACTGGTGACAAGGACGCTGCCTATGCCGGTGAACTTTTCTCAGAATTTTTCAATGTCAACGACCATTGGAATACGCTTCCTTCAATAGGGTACGTTTCAGCTTCCAGATATATGGGTGATAATTTTGTGCTGGGAGTCCGAGGATCTGTCAACCGTATCAACAAATTGGGTGATACTTCAGTTGACAACCTTTCTTACTACGGAATTGACGGAACTGTTAAGTACAACATATTAAAAGGTACCAGGATCGATCCTTATTTTGAGATCGGTGGTGGTTATACCTGGGTTGATGAAATCGGCTTTGGTACGCTCAACGGAGGCGTTGGTGCTACCTGGTGGTTTACTGAAAACGTAGGTTTTAATGTCCAATTTACTTACAAGCACGGATTTGAAGATTACGCTATCAGGCACTGGCAACATCTTGCCGGTCTGGCCATCCGCTTTGGTGGAACTGACACTGACGGAGACGGGATCTACGACAAAGACGATGCTTGTCCTGAAGTTCCAGGTCTTGAAGCTTTCAACGGCTGTCCTGATTCTGACGGAGATGGTATAGAGGATCGCGAAGACAGGTGTCCAAACGAGGCCGGTCCGAAAGAATTCAACGGTTGTCCTGATTCAGACGGAGACGGTGTTCCAGACATTGATGATAAATGTCCAGACGTTGCAGGTCTTGCAGAGTTCAACGGTTGTCCTGATACTGATGGAGACGGTGTAGCCGATCCAGACGATGAATGTCCGGATGTTGCTGGACCAGCAGAAAACAACGGATGCCCATGGCCAGATTCAGACGGTGACGGCGTGGCAGACAAAGATGATCTTTGTCCGGATGTACCTGGAACAGTTGCCAACGAAGGCTGTCCTGAAGTAACAGAGGCCGTACAGAAAACGCTTCTTGATTACGCTAAGACCATCCTCTTTGACACAGGTAAATCTACTATCAAAGAAGAGTCTCAGGCAGTACTGAACAATATTGTAGCCATCTTGAATGAGTACAGAAATGCTAAGTTTACCATTGATGGTCATACAGACAGTGTAGGTAGTGCCAGCTTGAATCAAAAGCTTTCTGAAGAAAGAGCCTACTCAGTAATGAACTACCTGATTGAAAACGGCGTTGCGTCTAACAGACTGCAGGCTGCCGGTTACGGAGAGGACAGACCGATTGCCTCTAACAATACCCGTGAAGGTAGAAGAACTAACCGAAGGGTAGAGATCAATCTGGTTCAAGAATAAAAAGCAGATTAACTAAATAATAGAAAAAGCTCCGCACTTGCGGGGCTTTTTTTATTTTTAAGAATGCAGCAACAGTTTCTTTCAACTGTCCTGGATCAGGTCTGGCAAGGCGATGAGAACCCGGAACAGTTCATATTTATACTACCCAGTAGACGGGCCTGTACTTTTCTTAGAAATTCAATTGCGCGGCGAACAACCCGAACCATATTTGCGCCTGAGATCTACAGTATAGAACAGTTCATTGAGCGTATCGCTAAGCGCTCCTATGAAAACCCTACAGCACAACTTTTCATCCTTTATGAAGCTTACAGGGATCTATACGGTAAGCGGGCCGATGCATTTCTGGAATTCAGCAGATGGGGCCCCACACTGCTGGCAGATTTTGATGAAATTGACCGATATCTGATCGATCGCAAAAAGGTATTCTCTTATCTGGGTGCTATCACCGAAGTGAACCATTGGTACCTGCAGCGAGAGCGCACTTCGTTAATGCAGGAATACATAGATTTCTGGAATCAGCTGGAGCCTTTATACAACAGATTTAAAAGCCTGCTCGATGAAAGGGGCACCGGGCATCAGGGCCTGGTTTACCGTGCTGCCGTAGATCACTTATCAAAATATCTGGAATCTTCTGCAGGGAGAAAACATGTATTCATAGGCTTCAATGCCCTTAACCATGCAGAATCAGAAATAATCAAAAAGATCCTCGAACGCGGAGATTCTGAGATCTTCTGGGACATCGATCAGCATTTCCTCGATTTGTCCTATCACGATGCAGGCTACTTTATCCGAAAGTATCGCACAAAGTGGGCCTTCATTAAAAATAACGGTCTAAAAGGCATCAGCAATCAATATTTATCCAATAAGTCTATAGAGATCACTGGCGTACCCAAAAACGTTACCCAGGCAAAGTATATAGGAGGTTTACTTACAAAACTGGCTGCAGCAAACGGAGATCTTCAAAATACCGCTGTAATCCTGGCCGATGAGTCCCTTTTAAATCCCCTTCTTAACGCCCTGCCAACAGAGGTTCTCAAAGCCAATATTACCATGGGGTTTCCTCTGAAGAATGCGGCGATAAGCACTTTTTTCACCCAATTTCTAGAGCTTTACATGCGTAAAGATGTTCGCGGTTGGTACTACAAAACCGTACTATCATTTTTGTCGCAGCCCTACATCAAGTATTTATATACAGAAATAGAAAATGAAGAAGTTGATCATTTTAGGAAGTACGTCAACACAAAAAATGCCGTTTTCATAAAACCGGGCGAGACCAGCGGTTTAACATCTGGGATTTTCCAATTGTTGTTCAGTGATCTGAACTATAGCGTCAGTGGTATGATCTCCTCCTGCCTAAAGCTCATAGAAGCTCTGCGATATAAATTAGAAGGCGATGATCAGCACCAGTTAGACTTACAATATCTATACGGATTCTATTCACTGTTCAATCAACTTAATGACCTGGTAATCCAATATGATTATATCGGTGATATCCCCACTTTGAATGCACTTTATAATGAGTTATTACTCCAGCAGACTATAGATTTTCAAGGGGAGCCCTTAGAGGGATTGCAAATTATGGGTATGCTTGAAAGCAGAGTTCTGGATTTTGAAACTATTATTCTGAGCTCAATCAATGAAGAGATCATTCCGGCTGGGAAAAAAGTCAATTCGTTTATCCCATATGATCTTAAAAAGGAACTGGGTTTGCCTACCTACAAAGAAAAAGACGCGGTCTACACCTATCACTTTTATAGATTACTGCAGAGGGCAAAAAAAGTGTATTTGCTCTATAACACAGAACCGGACGTTTTGGTGGGAGGCGAAGCAAGCAGATTTATTCACCAGCTCGCTGCCGACCCCATGATAGCCCCATATTTAAAGTTTAAATTGGCTTCCATGGATGTACAGCTAGGCGAAGCGGAGCCCGCAAGTATTCCTAAATCTGCTACTCTGCAGGAAGCGATCAAGGCATATGCAGCTGATGGATTTTCACCCACCTCACTCGCACAATATATCAGAAATCCCCTGGAATTTTATAAAAGGGCTCTTTTGAAGATAGAAGAAAGCCAGGATGTGGAGGAAACTATGGCCGCCAAAACCTTCGGGATCATTATTCACGATACTCTCGAAGAACTTTTAACGCCTTTAACCGGCCATCACCTGACTCCGGAAAATCTGAGTTCCCTGAAGGTTGAGATTGAGTCTATTGTCCGTAAGCAGTTTCTGAGGTTTTATGAGGAGACTTCCCTGAAACAGGGTAAAAACTCTATAGCTTTCCAGGTCCTTCAGCGCTACATAGAGAATTTTCTTGAGGCTGAAATCAGATTTGCTAAAAAACACAGTGTGAAGCTTCTTGCCCTTGAAGAAAAGATCCGTCTGGAGGTCTCTTTACCTGAATACTCATTTCCTGTGGTGCTAAAGGGCAAGATTGACCGGATTGACGAGGTAGATGGAAAGCTGCGGATTTTGGATTATAAAACGGGCCGTGTTAGCCTGTCAGAAATGAATGTGGTTAACTGGGAAGAGATCATTGAGGAACCAAAGCTGAATAAGGTTTTTCAGGTACTCTGCTATGCGTATTTATACGCCCAGCTAAACCATGTAACTCTGTTAGATGCCGGTGTTATATCCTTTAAAAATCTCAGCGAAGGGTTTCTGAACTTTGCTACTAAAGAAAAACCCAGGAGCAGAAATCGAACTGCCGGGGTGACCCCCGAAGTTCTGAAGGCGTTTGAACAACAGCTGCTGATTCTTATTTCAGAGATTTGTAATCCAGCCGCATCACTAGTAGAAAAAACAGAATAAACCTATTTCAGATCCGGCCTGGAAGGTCTTACCTCTACCTTGCTGGGAAGCGTTCTTGCAGGCATTTGTAACAGATCCCACACGATCTTGCCGATATCCTCCGGCTGTATTTTCCAGGCATCCTTCTCCGAGGGTTCGTTGTTGTTAAAATGGGTGGCAACTGAGCCCGGCATAATAGTACTAACCTTAATATCGTATGGACGCAAATCGAGCATAGCGGCCTGGGTAAAACCTACAAGACCAAACTTAGTGGCATTATAGCCGGCGCCTGAAGCAAAAAAGTTGGTGCCAGCAAGGCTGGCGATAGTTATAAAATACCCCTTTGATTTTTTCAAAGCTTCTACCGAAGACTTTAGACTGTGAAATACGCCATTGAGGTTAGTTTCGATCATCTGATTCCAGTGGTCCAGTTTCAGGCTATCAACAGGGGCGAAATGACCTACTCCGGCATTAGCGATAACTACATCTATCTGTCCCCAGGTTTCTAAGATCCTTTTGACGGCATTTTGCTCATCTTCGTAGCGGGTTACATCAGAAACCACAGCCAGCACCTTATCTCCGCCGCCTAGGGATTCTGCCGCGTCAGTCAGACTTTTTTCTGACCGACCGCTAATGGCCACCTTCATACCGTGGTCCAACAAATTTCGTGCAATTCCAAGACCTATGCCCTTAGACCCGCCTGTGATATAGGCTACTTTACCTTTATATGTATCCATCCTATTTTTTAGTGACAAAGTAAAGCTCTTGACAGCCAAATCAAAAGATTGTTCTCTCAAAATCAGAAGAAGGTAATAGTTGCTTGTTTATTTTGATCGATGTGATCTGTGAACTAAGGTAAAAATGCCCGCCGTGGCTATTGACAAGCCATAGCTTTATGACCAAAATATATGAATTATCACATGAAAAAATAATGGATCATCGAATGTAGAATTTAGTGGACTGCGTACACCTTTGCCCTCCGAAGCAAACGTTTTTTTTCAAAGATTTGATTTAAATTAAAAAGCCCTCCTTCGCTATTGACAAGCAATAGCTTCGGAGGGCGAAGGTGGAGAATACCGGAGTCGAACCGGTGACCTCTTGCATGCCATGCAAGCGCTCTAGCCAGCTGAGCTAATCCCCC
>JBPEXP010000488.1:0-24526 GCA_052031475.1 Flavobacteriaceae bacterium
TCGGTATATAAATTCCCTCTTCTTCCAGGATCTTCTTGGCCATATAGCCGGCATAGGCATGGGGTATGGCATAATGTACATGGAGCAATTCAATGCCATAGAGCTTTACGGTATCTACTAATTTGCTCGATAGAGCCAGTTCATAGGGCTGATAGTGAAACAGAGGGTATTCCGGAACATGTACCTCGTGAAAAAAGATCTTGTTGCTCAGCAGCTCCAGGCGAACCGGTTGTCTGTAGGTAATAAAGTGTACTTCATGGCCTCTTCCAGCCAGGGCGATGCCTAACTCCGTTGCTACAACTCCGCTTCCCCCGAAGGTTGGATAGCAGACAATGGCTATTTTCATAAAAGCTTTTTTAATTTTCTGTGGCTGTCAGAGACATCCTCTATTACAAAGCTAGCATTAATATTCTTCCCTAATTGATAATAGAATCATAAATCAGCTGCTGGATCCTGGTGCGGAGTTCAGACCTTACCAGCAGTCTGTTGGTTGAGGAGGGATAGGTTCGGTTAGACAGGAAAACATAGACGATTTCAGCCTCGGGATCGGCCCAGGTGTAGGTTCCGGTAAATCCACTATGACCAAAACTCTTTCTGGAAACACAGCCGCAGGTAGGGCCTTTGTCCTTCAGTTGTGGTTTGTCAAAACCCACCCCGCGCCGCACGTCCTTATGACAGAAATAACACTTGTTGAACTTTTCAATGGTGCGTTCATTTAAAAAGTACTTACCCCCGTAATAACCGCCCTGAATATACATCTGCATGATCTTGGCCACATCGTTGGCATTGCTGAATAGACCGGCATGGCCACCTACTCCGCCCTGCATAGCGGCTCCCATATCGTGTACATATCCCTGAACCGTTTGATACCGGTAATAGTTATCTATTTCGGAAGGAACGATCTGCGTTTTTGGGAATTTCTTCAAGGGGTTATACGCCGTATTTGATGCACCGATGGGTTTCAGGAGAAACTGGTCCAAGAGTTGGTCAAGCGAGCTGCCGTAATTATCCTCAATATATTTCTTAAGCACATAATAAGCCACATCGCTGTATCGGTATCGATTAGACTTGAGTTCCTGTCTCCCGATGCGATTGTAAATAGAATCCGTGTAGGCATCCTGCAAATAGAGCCGCTCCGTAACCTTGATGGAGAAGCCATCCGCCGGCCGATTCCTGTAGTATTCACTAGAAGGCCTCCGCTGTTTATTCAGCGTATCCAGGTAAAATGCGATCCAGGATGGCAGTCTGCCGTAGTGGCTCAGGGCCTTTAGTACCGTGACGTCCTTAAGTTCCGTATCAGCGTATTCCGGTATTAACTCCGAAAATGTACTGTTCAGACCAATCTTCCCCTCTTCCTCCATTTTCATGATCAATGGCAAGGTGGCCAGAATCTTGGTCAGGGATGCGAGATCGTAAATATGATCGGTATTGAGCTTTTCTTCGGCTGTATAGGTAGGCTGGCCAAAAGCCTTATGGTAGATCACCTGGCCTTTTCTCGCAATCAGTATCTGGGCACCGGGAAACATCAATGAATCAATGCCCTGCTGAACCAGGGAGTCTATACCGGCCAGAGCGCTGGAACTCATGCCCACACTTTCGGGTATACTGTATCCCAGTCTTCCAATGGCATCTACTTGTAATCCTGTATTGGCAGGAAATTCGCTGCCCACACTAACCGGTAGTTTTCCTTTTGCCGGTATGGCCCCAAAGATGAGTTGTGCCGTTTTCTGCTGTGAGAGCGCGCTGTTCTGATATCCGACAACCAGGGCGTCAATTTCAGAAAAATCCGCTATATCCATCAGGGCATAGGGTTTTGCAAATAAAGCCAGGACCAGGTTGGATGTGCGAAGTTGGCTGATCTCCTGAAGCCATAACAATTCCCGTTGTGAAAATTTATACGGTTTCCACGGACTTGAATTGTCTTTGTGAAATCCTACAATGACCAGGTTAAACTCTGAAAGTTTTCTCTTTAAGGTATTGATATCCCGGGCAGAAACTTCTGTAACCTTATCATATTGTTTAAGAGTGTTAAGAAAGTCATCCGAATCGGCGTCGCCCAATTTTACATAGGCAATTTCCTTATTCTCAAGGTTCTTGATCCCTAAAAGGTCATAGCGGTTTTTAACTACAGTTATGGCAGATTCCACAGCTTGCTCATGGATCAGCCTGGCTTCCAGGTCGTGCAAGTCATCTAGTAACCCTTTTTCCTCTATCGGCTGGTAATTGTGTAAACCAGCGAGGTATTTGGCTGCCAGAATCTTCTTTACAGAACGTTCGAGCCGGTTATCAGAGATCAATCCTGCATTATAAGCATTGGTCAGACTGTTTCTTGCCGCTTTCAGATTAGTGGGCATCAGCAACAGGTCATTACCCGCCAAAAAGGCTTTTAGCGCTACATTACCTTCCTCCTCACCGGCAGTTACACCCCTCATATTTAAGGCATCGGTGATGACCAGACCTTCAAATCCCATTTGACTGATCAATTGATCCTGGATGATCTTTCTGGACAGAGAGGCCGGGATTTCGGCGTTTGGCTCCAGGCCGGGAACGTTCAGGTGGGCCACCATGACACCGTTGACCCCTTTAGAGATCAACTCCCTGTATGGATAAAGCTCAACACTGTCTAGCCGCTGCATATCCCCCCTGATCACAGGTAAGGATTTATGCGAGTCCTCGGCCGTGTCTCCGTGACCGGGAAAGTGTTTGGCGGTGGCCATAACACCTGCCCTTTGCATGCCTGCCATAAAAGCGGCCCCTTTAGAAGCTACGTTGGCTGGATCCTCCCCAAAAGACCGGTTTCCAATGATAGGATTCAGCGGGTTGATATTTACATCTACGTCGGGCGCAAAATTTATATGTACACCTAATCGCCGTACATGCTTTCCAATCTCATGCCCTACGTTGGCGATAACTGCACTGTCATGTACAGCTCCGAGTGTGAGATTCCAGGGGAAGGCATAGGTGGAATCAAGTCTCATACTCAAACCCCATTCAGCGTCCATTCCGATCAGCAATGGAACCTTTGCTTTTGATTGGTAGAGATTTGTAAGCCTGGCTTGCCTCACAGGGCCCCCTGTAGAAAATATGAGACCCCCTACCCGATCATTTTCCACAGCGTTTTGAATGGACTGTATATGGGCCTGATCCTGGTCTGAATGAGCGATGACCATAAACAACTGCCCTATCTTTTCCTCAAGTGTCAGGTTATTGTATTGGTCATCTACCCACTTCTGCTGAGCAAGGCTATCGGATACGGTATTAGGGCCGTACTGCCCCCATGAACAAGAAAATGTGAGCAAAACCAGCAGGAATAGTAAATTCTTCCTTAATTGTTCAAAAAAACAACCGCCTTTTGGCATACTGATATTTTTTGTGAAATAATGTTCTTTCAGGGAGACTGGATTCCTTATCAATTGCTATTTAAGAAATCGGCTGTGCCAGCTTTCCTGAGCCGTCACTTCCCAGTGGTCTTTATACTCCCCAATATTGGCAACCAAATTATTAAATACCACGGTCTCTTTGGAAACCGCCCTGTCCTTGGCCATTTTTTTAAATTCCTGCAGAGGTTTATAAGCGATAAACTCGCCCTGGCGGAATGTGACATTCATTTTATCCAACAGGTCTACACCAAATTTCTTTTCCAACGCCTGGACAAAATGCACGGAGCTGTCAATTGAACAACCTGAAGCCGCTGCATGCGACTGATCCAGGCCCAAAATGATAAATCTGTCGTATCTCAAATCATAACCAGCCTGCAAATCTTTGCCGTGAGCCGTCCATGCCTTTACAAAGGCATCCAGCGCCTTGCGAATCTCTGCGATCTCTTCTGCAGAGAATTTTCGGTTCGATTGATAGATCCAGATTCTGGCTGAATCCGGCAATTGTTCAAAAGGGACAAGCATAGATCAAATTATTCCTTTTCTTATTAAGATAACCATAATAAGCTATAGGTCCATCGCATTAGCCACTAATTCGGCCAGGTCATAAACCTTAATAGCGTCTTCTTTTTCCTTGTTCTTCACACCATCCGTCATCATGGTATTACAAAATGGGCAGGCTGCGGCAATAAATTCAGCCTGAGTCTCTATGGCCTCTTCAGTCCTTTCTATATTTACCTCTTTATCACCCTTTTCTGCCTCTTTAAACATCTGGGCACCTCCTGCACCACAGCAAAGTCCTCTTTTTTTACAGGACTTCATCTCAACGAGCTCTGCGTCCAGTTTAGCGATTACCTCCCTGGGAGCTTCGTAGATGCCGTTAGCACGGCCCAGATAACATGGATCGTGGTAGGTGATCCTTTTTCCCCTAAAAGTACCGCCTTCCAGGGTCAGCTTACCTTCATCAATAAGTTTCTGCAGAAATTTTGTGTGATGCACTACCTCGTAGTTGCCACCCAATCCCGGGTATTCATTCTTCAGCGTGTTAAAGCAGTGTGGACAGGTGGTCACTATATGTTTCACCCCGTAAGCATTAAGCACTTCAATATTGGTTACGGCCTGCATTTGAAATAAAAACTCGTTCCCCGCCCTTTTAGCCGGGTCGCCTGTACAACTTTCTTCGGTTCCCAAGACAGCGAAGTCTACTCCCGCTTTCTGGAGAATTTTTACAAAGGCCTTGGTGATCTTCTTAGCCCGGTCATCAAAACTACCGGCGCAACCTACCCAAAATAGTATTTCAGGTGACTTTCCCTCCGCGAACAGCGAGGCCATTGTTTGAACCTTGGCTCTATCACTCATATTTTTAACGGTTGTAATTCAAATCTAGTTTTCCTCTACCCAGTTTGCCCTGTCCATTTGATTAAATGGCCATGGAGCGCCATTGTTCTCAATATTGGTCATCATGATGTTGAGTTCCTGCGGGGCTGCTGATTGTTCCATAACCAGGTATCGCCGCATATCCATAATGATGCTTAACGGATCAATGCTCACCGGACAGGCCTCTGTACAAGCATTGCAGGAAGTACAGGCCCAAAGCTCTTCCCTGCTGATGTAGTCGTCAAGCAATTGTTTTCCGTCATCCTGAAAACTACCGCCATTGGCGTTAATATTTTTTCCTACTTCCTCCAGGCGGTCCCTGGTGTCCATCATGATCTTTCTGGGAGACAACTTCTTACCAGTTTGATTGGCCGGGCATTCATGGGTACACCGCCCGCATTCCGTACACGTATAGGCATTGAGAAGTTGGATCCAACTGAGGTCTTGTACATCTGATGCTCCAAATTTTTCCGGAACGCCCTGATCCGCAGCAGGTGCAGCATAAGGATCCACAGAAGGGTCCATCATCAACCTGACCTCTTTGGTCACAGATTCCAGGTTGTTGAACTCCCCTTTGGGTTTTAAACTTCCGTAATAAGTATTAGGAAAGGCTAGAAGAATATGCAAATGCTTGGAGTAATAGAGGTAATTTAAAAAGAACAAGATGCCCAGGATGTGAAGCCACCAGGCACTTCTCTCGATAGCGATGAGGGCAGGAGCGCTTAAGCCAGACATCCAGGAAGATAAATACTGGCTTACAGGAAAGGATCCAGCCTTCACATAGGGCACCACATCCATTTGCTGCAACTGGTAATCTGCAGCGTTCATGGTAAGGAATAAGATCATTAATACCAGCTCTATGTAAAGTATAAGATCAGCGTCTTTTTTGGGCCATCCTTTCATTTCTGGTTTGATGAATCTGCTGAGCCTTATTATGTTCCGGCGAAGCCAGAAGACTACAACGGCCACTATGACCAACAGGGCCAGCACTTCAAAGGTGGCGATCAGTACGTTATAAACGGCACCCAATGGTGCAAACAGCCTATGGGTTCCTAAAATGCCATCCAGGATGATCTCCAATACTTCGATGTTGATCACGATGAATCCCACATAGACCAGGATGTGCATCAATCCTGCTACAGGCCGAACAACCATTTTGGATTGTCCCAGGGCTATCATAGCCATGTTCTTCCATCTTTGGGGCTTATTATCACTGAGATCGGCCTCGCGACCGAGCTTTACATTCCTGATGATCTTTTTGATGTTCCGCGTAAAGTAGGCAATGGCACCGATCAGGATCAGGGTGAAGAGAATATTGGGGAGATACTCCATCTGCAAATTAATCTATTTGGTCTGCCGGATCATCCTCCGGTTTTACATATTCCTTTTGTTTTTTGCCAAAAACAGACACATTGACGTAGCGCCTGGGATTCAGGCGAAAATCTTCGAGCAAGAGCTGCAAATCCCTTGAAACTTCGGTGAGATTGGCGTATAGTTGGGGGTCGTTTACCAACTTACCCATGGATCCCTCGCCTTCGTTGATCTTTATCATAATGGCATTGAGCTGACTGACCGTTGTGTCTAAGTTCCTGATGGTTCCGGCGAGATTAACCTGGGCCAGAGAGTCTGAGAGTTGGGCGAAATTATTTGTCAGGGTGTTGATGTTTGAGATCGAACTGTCTAACTGACTCCTGTTATTAACCAACATGCTGTTAAGAGCGCTGGAACTTTGTTCAAAATTGCTCACCACATTTTTCAGCCCCTGAATGCTTTCTCTCAAACTTCTTTTGGTAGGCTCGTCAAAAACGTCGTTGAAATTCATTAGCAGTGAATCTGCATTCGAGACAGCACCTTCCACTTTTAACTGGAGGGGCGTTAGTTTTTGTTGAACAAGTTCTGTAAGTCCTGGTCTGACGTCAGTCATCAATGTATCGCCGGATTGCGCCATCCGCGCACCGTCAAATACAGGTTTGATCTGGATTCCCTTTCCTCCTATGATTCCCGTATCGTACAATTCTGCAGTACTATTCTTTGAGAACTCGAAACTGTTGTCAACCGTAAAGGTGACAACCAGCACACCGGAAGCATCTCTAAATCGGATATCCTTTACTGATCCAACAGTGAGACCATTGATGGAGACCTGTGTTCCCGTCTGCAATCCGCCTACGTGTTTGTAAACCGCGTAAAACGTTTTACTGGTATCGAATAAGGGTGTTGATTTAAGAAAACTAAAGCCTAAAATGAATAAAAGGATCCCGCCTATAACGACAATCCCAGTTTTGAGTTCCCTGCTAAGTTTCAAAAGGATGAATTTTGGGTTCCAAACAAAATTAGAAATAATTTTAAGACCACAGCCTATTCAGAAATTGATTTCAAAGCTTCCTGCAGCGGAATGCGTTCCCCTTTCCTGTAAGCCACAATAAAGGAGGTAGAATAGCCTTTTAGATCAGCATTAGACTTGAGTAATTTGGCCTGGTCGTAAGAAGAGGTTTCTCCGTACATATATCGATATAAGTTCTTATATGGCTCTCTGGAAATCGTACTTAGTCCGTTAAAATTCTCAGCCCGAAGCGGTATTTCCTTCGAACTGGCCAAAATTTGCACTTTAAAGCTAATAGGCTTATCCGCACTTTTGGTTTCGGTCTTTGGCTGTTCTACAGCGACTTCAGGTTTGGGCGGCTCGGTTTTCTCAGGTATTGAAGCTACTGCGGTTTCCACATTATCCTGTTCCTTAACAGCTTCCTGTTTCAGCTCCTCAGTCATTTCCTGTACAGTTTCAGTCACGGACTCTTCCTCAGGCATATCAGCCTCTTCAGCCACAGATATATTCTGATCTTCGTTTTGATCGGTACTTGGGCTACTCACAGATGTTTCACCACTTTCATTTCCCGGATCAGTCATTACAAGATCTTCACTTGAGGCGCCCTCCGTGATCCCGGGGTTCTCTTCAGTTGTTTCAAACTCCTCAACGGCAGGTTGAACTTCGTTCTGGGCGGTTTCCGCTATTTCTTCCGCCGGTTCCTCCTTTGCTTGCGGAATAACTTTGGGAACAGAAGTGATTACGGCCTCCCCGCCTTCGGCGATCAGGTTGGGCTGAGACCAGAGATTGTTCTTGTAAAGTATGATGGCATCTGCAATGGCCTTGCCCATTTCTGTCTGACCTTTTGACGAGTTCAAATAAGCGCCTTCAGATTTATTGGTCAGAAATCCGGTTTCTATCAAAACGCTGGGCATAAATGTCTGATGCAGCACGATGAAACCTGCCTGTTTTACCTTTCTGTCCTTGCGTTTGAGACTTTTGGTGAAGTTATCCTGCATCATCTTACCCAACAGGATGCTCTGTTCCAGGAACTCTTCCTGCATAATGGTCAATCCGATTATGGATTCCGGCGAATTTATATCGTACGCAGCGTATCGGGTTTCGTAATTGTCTTCCAGATAGATTACAGAGTTTTCCTTTTTGGCTATTTCAAAGTTCTGCTTGTTGGCGTGAAGTCCTAGTACAAAAGTACCAGCCCCATTGGCATCGGAATTATGCGAATCGCAATGCACGGAAACAAAAAGGTCTGCCTTGGCTTTATTGGCAATCTCACCCCTTACATAGAGATCGACAAACCGATCGTCTTTACGCGTAAAAACAACTTCAATATCCGAATCGGATTCCAGAGCCTTGCCGGCTGCCAAAACGATTCCAAGTGCAATATTCTTCTCCAAATATCCATTGCCCAGGTTGCCGGGATCATGACCGCCATGTCCGGCATCCAGTACAACAACAAACTTGCCATCTTCTCCCTGGCCGTAGGCAGCTGAAAATGTCGAGAAAAACATCGTGAAAAACAGGAAAAAACCTGTTGAAAATAAGGACACTACCTTCATCAGATCATAAGTATTTTCGGTGTTTTGCCATGGTTAAAAATATGGTAATCCCCTGTAAGCAGAACAAAAAATATATGTAAGTTTGATTTGCAAAATCAAGCCCCGCCTTACAAAAATAGGTTTTATAGCTTTGCGATCAAACAAACATCCACTCCTTTTCTTATGGCTATTCTTACTGATCGGCCCAATTCTTTTGGCGCAGGAAGACCTCGAAAAGTCGCTTCCCATTGAAGCTGAAAAGGATACGATAAACCTTAGAACCGCACCTCCTCTTACAGTACAGGACTCCGTACTCACAGACAGTACAGCCACAGACTCACTGGCCTCAAAACCCTCCGTTCTCACAGATAAGATCAAATACAAGGCCAAAGACTATGTGAGGATCAATCAGAAAGAACAGAAGATCTATCTCTACAATGAAGCGGAACTCTACTATGAGGATACCGAATTAAAAGCCGGTATCATCGTGATGGACTACGTCAATAACGAAGTATATGCCGGACGTATCAAAGATTCACTGGGTAATTATTCCCAGCTGCCATATTTTAAACAGGGCTCTAATGTGGTCATCCCGGACTCGATACGGTTCAATTACGACACGGAAAAAGCGCTCATCTGGAATTCCAGATCGGAACAACAGGCCGGACTCGGATCATTTGGAAGCGATGCCATGAAGGTCTATGCCAACCTGACCAAAAAAGAAAACGATTCCGTCTACTTTCTAAGCGAAGGGAAGCTAACAACATCCAAAGACACCATTAACCCGGACTACTATATCCGGGTGCGCAAGGCCAAGTTTGTACCCAAGAAGAAGGTCATAGCCGGTTTCAGCAATATGTATATAGCCGATGTTCCCACTCCCATTGCCCTCCCCTTTGCCTACTTTCCGCTTACCCAGGGACGAACGGCCGGATTGATCATGCCTACATTCGGAAATGATCCCAATCGCGGATATTTCCTTCAGGGCGGGGGTTATTACCTACCCTTCAGCGACTATGCAGACCTTACCTTAACGGGAGACCTTTATACGAACGGCAGCTACGGTTTCAGGTCGCAATCCGTATATGCTAAACGCTATCGATTCAGGGGAAACGTCAATTTTCGATTTGAGAACCTGGTCAACAGCCAGAAGGGATTTGACGATTTTAGTCGCAGTACCATCTTTAACCTGCAGATGTCCCATAACCAGGATGCCAAGGCCAACCCCAATTCCAGGTTTTCGGCCTCTGTAAATATCGGGAGTAGCCAGTATTACCGTAGTTCGTTATTGCAGCAGAACCTGCCTAATACCCAGATCAACAACCTTTCTTCATCCATTTCGTATTCCAGGACATTTCCTGCCTATCCGTCTGTAAATGTCAGTCTAACGGCTACCCACAATCAGAATACCAATACTGAAGCAGTAGACCTTACCCTGCCCACCCTGCAGGCGAGTATGGAGCGGGTTTTCCCATTAGCTAAAAGAGACGGAATAAAAAAAGGAGCCATACAGAATATCAACTTCCAGTACGATTTAAACGCGCGGAACAGCATACAGACCAATACGGAAGATTTTGGAACCAGCCGAATGTTTGACAATGCCAAGGCAGGGGCCAGACACCGAATACCCATTGCGACTAATTTTAAAGTAGCAAAGTTTTTCAGCTTCAGTCTGGGCGGTACCTATGAGGATATCTGGACCCTGGAGACCTTTGATCAGCGATTTGATCCCGATACAGAACAGGTGGTCACAGATACAATTTCGGGGTTTGACCGTTACAATCAGTACAACCTGTCAGCCAGTGTGGGTACAACACTTTACGGAACTTTTAATTTTGGGGAAGACAAGAAGCTCCAGGCCATTCGCCATATCATGAGACCTTCCATTTCTTACGGTTATGCACCTTCATTTGAGCAGTTTTATGACGAATATGTAAACACGGTTACGGGAGACACCATTCAATTCAGCAGGTTTCAGAATACTACCTACGGAGCGCCCAGACTGGGTAAATCCAATTCCATGTCCTTCAACCTGGCCAATACACTGGAAGCCAAGGTCCGGGATAAGGACACAACGGCATTGGAACCGAAAAAAATCCAGCTGCTTACCAGTTTCAACCTAACTACCAGTTATAATTTTGAAGCAGACTCCCTGAAGCTCAGTCCACTGAACATTACCGGGGGTACAGCCATCCTGAACAATAAGATGAATATAAACTTCGGGGCCAGCCTGGACCCCTATGCGCTGGATAATGCGAACAGGCGGATCAATACGCTCAACATCAATAACGGCGGAAGTCTATTCAGGCTTACTTCGGCAAGGGCCAATATCGGTTATCGCATTAGCAGTCAGGATTTCCAGCGCGACCGCTCCGATGATGAGATCTCAGATGATCCTTATTCGGGCGATAATTATACGGCGGCCAGCGGGGGCCGGACAGATGATCTCTTCGGCAGCGCAGAAAATCTGAACCGGGGCGCCTTTGACGACCGCGATCCGGCTGATATTGAAAATCCGGTATACGGTACCAAGATCCCCTGGAGCCTTCGGCTGCAATACGCGGTTACCTACAGCAACAGCACGCGCCAGAACGAGATCTCCAATCACTCCCTGATGTTTGGCGGGGATGTGACCTTAACCCCCAGTTGGAGAGTGGGTGTATCATCGGGATATGACTTTAAAAACCAGGGATTTACCGTAACCCAGTTGCGCTTTGAGCGCGACCTGGGTAGTTTTAAGATGAATTTTAACTGGACGCCTTTTGGAGAATTCCAGCGATGGAACTTCTTTATTGGTATCAAGAGCTCCATACTGCAGGATCTGAAATACGAGGATCGAAGTCAGCCGCCACCGCGTTAATGAGGATCCCCACTTCCTTAAAACCACAGAAATTATGAAAGAAATCATTGAAACCAATCAAGCTCCTTCCCCCATAGGGCCTTATAATCAGGCCGTACTGGCAGGAAATACGCTTTACATCTCAGGACAGATCCCCATGGACGCCGAAACCGGGGAACTGGTCAAAGGAGGCATCCAGGCAGAAACTGAGCAGGTAATGAAGAATTTGAAGGCCGTACTCCAGGCCGCTGATATGGATTTTGGCCATGTGGTCAAAAGCTCAATTTTTGTAAAGGACATGGGGCAATTTGCCCAGATCAATGAGGTATACGGATCATACTTTGAACCTTCCACAGCACCTGCCAGGGAGACCGTAGAAGTTGCCAATCTTCCCAAGTACGTCAATGTAGAGATCTCTATGATTGCGGTGAGGGCTTAAGACCTCCGGTCAACCATCCTATTTCAGCCTTAATCAGCCGTCATAATAAACAGCGGCAGCATCTCGAAATTCTTGTAGTAAGGATGCAGCTTCTCTTTATTGTAATATTTCTCAACGTTCACAAACTTTTTAGTCTCCGTAACCACTTCTATGGGCACATGGTCATAACGGCCATTCTTCAATACCACCATACGGCCATCAATGCCACTTAGAATAAGATCCAAAGCCAGGTTGCCATAGGCTGTGGGCACTACGGAATCTATAAAATCCGGATCACCACAACGCACCATATAGCCCAGTTTCTGGTTGATGACATTTACACGGTGCCCGTTGTTGTATTTTGCTGAAACATTTTTGAGAGCCAGACTTACCTCATCTCCTATCCCACCAAGTTTCGCATGACCGAATTGGTCTTTCTCGCTGCCTTCGAACTTCATTTCACCGCCCTTGAAAGTCGCCCCTTCAGAAACCAGGACTATGGAATAATTACTCGGGTTGTTATTTCGATCCTCCGTGAGTAGTTCAGCGAGCAGATCAATATCAAAGGGATGTTCCGGAATAAGGCAGCGATGGGCGGCCCCGGCCAGTGTTGGCAGCATAGCTGTGAAACCTGCATAGCGGCCAAATACTTCGAGGACAAGAAATCTTTCATGGGAACCTGCGGCTGTTCTAAGGGCGTTGGTCAGGCTAATGGTCCGGGTAACACAGGTGCTGAATCCTATGCAATAATCTGTACCCGGTACATCGTTATCCATCGTTTTGGGAATGGCCATCACCTTAACGCCCTTTTTAAACAGGTGAACGCCATAACTCAGCGTATCGTCACCGCCGATAGGTATGAGCATGTCCACACCCAGCCACTCCAAGTTTTTGATTACCTCAGGTGTCAGGTCATTGATCTCGTCAGTGTAGGAGTCTTGCAGGTGATCGGGAACTGCATCTTTAGGTACGCGACTCGCCTTGGTTCGCGAAGTGTGCAGAAAAGTTCCCCCCGTTCTGGCCGCCTTGTTGACCTCTGCCTGGGATAACTCTGTAAAATTTCTGCTGTTGTCATGTTTTTTGTCCCTGATAATATCAATGAGGCCTGCCCATCCCCGGCGGAAGCCAATTACACGGTATCCTTCCCTGATGGCCCTGAAAGTTACCGCCCTGATTGCCGGGTTGAGTCCGGGAACATCTCCACCGCCCGTTAATATGCCGATTGTACCTTTACCTTTTTTAATATTTGCCATAATAGCTACAAGTTTTTAGAGTTGAATCTGCCCAAAGGCCAGAATGGTTAAAATAGTAAATAATGCTTAATTCTAAAGCTTTGTGAATAAAAAAACCACGCGAATTAAAAGGAGAAAAAAATGCTGTGCCGTATCTTTATAAGGCCAGAAAATTCAATTGATATGTCAGCGAGTATAGAGAAAATTTTAGGTAAGGAAGCCGAACATTTGTTGGATTACAAATGCAAGACCGTTCCCAAGGAAAAACTACATTTACCGGGCCCAGATTTTGTGGATCGTGTATTGAGGGCAAGCGACCGCAGCCCGGTGGTTATGCGCAATATGCAATCACTTTTTGATCACGGCAGATTAGGCGGTAGCGGATATGTTTCCATCCTGCCTGTAGACCAGGGTATCGAACACACGGCAGGGGCATCCTTTGCTCCAAACCCCATTTATTTTGACCCGGCAAATATTGTTGAACTGGCCATTGAAGGCGGTTGCAACGCTGTGGCTTCAACGCTTGGTGTGCTGGGCTCTGTTGCACGAAAATACGCCCATAAGATCCCATTTTTATTAAAGTTAAATCACAATGAACTTCTGACCTATCCGAACAAATTTGACCAGATCATGTTTGGCAGTATCAACCAGGCCTTTGATATGGGTTGTATTGCCGTAGGCGCCACCATTTACTACGGTTCCGAAGAAAGCAACCGGCAGATCCAGGAAGTCTCGGAAGCTTTTGAATACGCCCATGAATTGGGTATGGTAACCGTACTCTGGGCCTACCTGAGGAATTCAGGCTTTAAGAAAGACGGTAAAGACTATCATGTCTCTGCAGACCTTACCGGGCAGGCCAACCACCTGGCATCAACCATCCAGGCAGATATCGTTAAACAGAAGCAGGCCGAAAATAACGGAGGGTTTCCAGCCATCGGTTTTGCCAAAACCCATGACAAGGTCTATTCTGAACTGAGTTCGGACCATCCTATCGATCTCACCCGGTACCAGGTGATCAATTGCCTCATGGGCCGGGCCGGCCTCATTAATTCAGGAGGGGCTTCCGGTGATAACGATCTGGCTCAGGCAGTAAGGACAGCGGTTATCAACAAGCGCGCAGGAGGTATGGGACTGATCTCCGGGCGAAAAGCCTTTCAGAAGCCCATGAAAGATGGTGTGGCCCTTTTGAATGCTATACAGGATGTATACCTGGACAAAAAGGTCAGTATTGCTTAGGACAGATCTTTCTCAGATCTGAATAGAAAAGAATATCCTGCCTAAATAGTATCTCTGTGAAATTCCACCAGTCCTTCAATAGGCCTTTGGCGGATGACGCCGGGAATAAGATCATTGCGTTCCAGCACTGTGGTGAGTTCTTCTCTCAAAAACCAGGCGATGCTGCCTACAAAATGAATGGGAACCTTGGTTGCCAGTTCAAATTGCATAATGTAGTTGTTTACAAATTGCTGGAAACCCTTGTCTATAACCCCTTTACAATAGGGGTGGTCCTTATTCTCCACAAGGAATCTGGCAAATGTGGCCAGGTAGGTATTGGGATTGGGCTGTTTATATAAGTTCTCCTTGATTCGGTCTGCATCCAGGTCGTACTCCTCCGCAAATTTCAATGCGAGATCCTGGGGCATTTTATTGAAATAATAATCCCGTATAAGTTTTCGTCCGAAAAAATTACCGCTGCCGTCATCCATGGGAATGTAGCCCAGTGAGGTAACCTTCTGAAAAAGTTGCCTGCCATCATAATAGCTACAATTGGAGCCTGTACCCAAAATGCAAACAATTCCCTGGTGGCCAACCTTGGTGGTGGAGTAAATAGCGGCAAAGGTATCCTCCTTTACCTGAACCTTGGCCTTAGGGAAAAAACTCTTAAATATCTTTTTCAGGAAATTCTTCATGCGGTCTGTTCCGCAACCGGCGCCATAGAAATACAGGTTCTTTATCTGGTTTCTATTCTTTGAAAGTTCAAAATTATTGGCCAGCCTGTCCTCTATTACCTCGCGGGTAAGTACTTCCGGACTCAGACCGAGGGTTTGGGTGGTAAAGACCTGCTCACCCTTGCTGTCCATCGCTATCCAGTCTGATTTAGTGGCGCCGCTATCTACAATCAATATCATATTGCTCTTAAATAAAGAATCCTCAAAGCAAGCGAAAATGCCTACTCCAAGGATTCATTAAATATGGTTATCCTTTATAAACTGTTGACGTACTCGGCAAGGTCTACCAATTTACTGGCATAGCCTGCTTCGTTGTCGTACCATGATATCAGTTTAAAGAATTTTGAATTCAGCTCTATTCCGGCGCCTGCGTCAAAAATGCTGGTCCTTACGTCGCTGACAAAGTCCTGGGAAACTACCGAGTCTTCGGTATAACCGAGTATACCTTTGAGTTCACCTTCGGAAGCGTTTTTGAAGGCTTTCTTGATGTCCTCATAACTGGTTTCCTTCTCCAGCCTTACCGTGAGATCCACCGCAGATACATCGGCCGTGGGAACCCGGAATGCCATACCGGTAAGCTTGCCTTCCAGCTCCGGAATTACCTTGGTAACCGCTTTTGCCGCACCGGTTGATGCCGGGATTATATTGGTGAGTGAGCTTCGCCCACCTCGGAAATCTTTTTTGGACGGGCCGTCTACCGTGAACTGAGTGGCCGTTGTAGCGTGTACGGTGGTCATCAGCCCTTCCTCGATGCCGAAGTTGTCATTGAGTACCTTGGCCAAAGGTGCCAGACAGTTAGTGGTACATGAGGCGTTTGACAAAATGTTGTCAGTGGCCTTGATCTTCTGGTGGTTGACCCCCATAACAAACATGGGTGCATCTTTAGAAGGTGCAGAGATCAGCACTTTCTTGGCACCCCCCTCAATATGGCTCTGAGCCGTATCTAAAGTGGTGAAGATACCTGTACATTCCAAAACGATCGATGCTCCTACCTCATCCCATTTGAGATTCTTCGGGTCTTTTTCGGCTGTGATCCTGACGGTCTTGCCATTTACTACCAAGTTGCCGTCTTTTACATCTACAGTGCCGTCAAACTTACCGTGAACCGAATCGTATTTGAGCAGATATGCCAGGTGATCTACCTCTAGCAAGTCATTGATAGCAACTACTTCAACATTATCCCTTTTTGCCGCTGCCCTAAAAGCCAGTCGGCCTATTCTTCCAAATCCGTTAATTCCAATTTTTAGTGTTGACATTCTATGCTTTTTTATTTATTAAACCGTTAAGATATCGGAAATCCTGATGAGTTCCCTATCCAATTTTGTTTTGCCTTTAATAGCTTCGCTAACCAGCGTGAGTGTTATTTCGTTCTCCTGAATCCCGGTCATCATGTTGGTCTTGCCCTCAAGCAGTGATTCTACGGCCTTAACGCCCATTCTGCTGGCCAATACCCTGTCTGAGCAGGTTGGAGCACCACCGCGTTGCATGTGTCCTAAAACACAGACCCTTACATCATAAATAGGAAGGTGTTCTTCAACGTACTCTTTCAACTCGTATACATTCTTACCTGTGGTGCGATCACCTTCAGCAACCACCACTATGCTCGATGATTTACCCCGGGCCTTGCTCCTTTTAAGTGATTCGAGCAATCTTTCCAGTCCGAGGTCTTCTTCCGGAATCAGTATTTCTTCGGCGCCCGCTCCAATACCGGAGTTCAGGGCTATATGGCCTACATCCCGTCCCATGACCTCCACGAAGAAAAGTCTGTGGTGGGAACTCGCCGTGTCCCGTATCTTATCAATCGCATCTACTACGGTATTCAGTGCCGTATCAAAACCAACCGTTACACGCGTTCCAAAAATATCATTGTCAATGGTTCCCGGAATGCCGATAAAAGGAATATTAAACTCTTCGTAAAATTTAAGGGCACCCGTAAAACTTCCGTCCCCGCCAATGACAACCATGGCATCTACTCCGTTCGACTTCAGTTGTTCATAGGCTTTCTGCCTTCCGGTCTTGGTTCGGAATTCCTCGCATCGCGCAGATTTCAACATCGTGCCGCCTTTGTTGATAATGTTGTTTACGCTGCGGGCATTCATGGGCATGAAATCACCTTCAATCATTCCCTGATATCCCCTGAAAATTCCTAGACAATCAATTTGTAAGTAAGCGCAGGTACGGACTACCGCACGAATTGCAGCATTCATTCCTGGTGAATCCCCTCCGGATGTAAATACCGCTATCTTTTTTATATGTGAAGCCATCTGGTTGATTAGAATTGCAAAATTAGCAAACTAATCTCAAATATTTAATCAGCTAGCCCTGATTATTTGTGCTATCTGTAACGCTCAAACGATTTCGTTCACATTTGGGCATGGATAGCGGACGGCCCTCCAAAAATGATGAAGCCGACTTCTTCAAATACTAGATCTTAGTTTTGGTCTTGGGGTAGAAACGGATGATGCTGTCCTGACCCATCACAGCATTAGGGGCTGTCTGCACTTTCAGGTCTTTTACGGTCTCCTCTGCGGGTTCGTCTGATTCGTTCTTGAAAATGATCCGCATCAATTCCTTAAAACTGTTGAAATCTACCTGGTAAGAAAGGCCTACTCCCTGTGTATAACCCTGCCTTTCGGCCAGGAATTGCTGGATCTCATTTTCACGGTTGAAAACCTTGGCCCGCAGCGTACCCTCCTCATTAAGCAGCACCTGAACTTCTACATTACCGGCCACCACCGTCTCGCTCACTCCACCTACCGGCACCCCAAACCGACCATTAATAAGGACCCTGTCGCTGATCTGTGTAGATACTGTAACACCTATCCTGTTCTCGGTCTGTATGTCATTGGGATCCAAATATCCCTGTTCGTAAGAAAGTCCAAAATCCAACTTATCATTGCTGCCGCCCAAGACTTGGTTCAAGAGTCCGGAAGCCGTCTGTATCAGGTTTCCAGTAACTGCCTGCTGATTTAAACCGGATTCTTCGTTAACAAAGGTACCCTGTGCGAGCAGGAAAAAGGCATTTCTCTCCTCCACAGTTGGATCCTGTAACCTGTACTCGAGTTCCGATTTAACAGTAGAACTGGTTCCGGGGAATTCGATATTAAATTCGATCGTCGGGCGTTCCAACTCGTCGGTGAGCATGACAACCACGTCTGTTGGAATCCTGCGGGAATAACCGGCATTGTCGAGCAGCGGAGCAGGGTTAGCATTCAGCGAGTAAACGGCTTCCATGTTTAATTGGGCGGCCAGCGGATCGCCGTCCCAGACAATAGTGCCGCCGGGCTTCACAATAAAGGTCTTATCAATAATACCTGCCCTTCTAAATCGGTATTGCCCGGTTACCACTACAAAATCGCCGAACATATTAAATTTACCGTTGGTGTTGATCTCTATAAATACCAGGCCGGCTCCCGTCCCCTTGAGCGAACTCCCATTCTTCTGGTCTACTACGATCTCAACCTCGGCATCCGGGGTAACATCCAGGTCAAATTTCAATTCCAAACCCTCGTAGTCCTGTAACTGACGTGAGGCTTCAATAGTGGCTGTTTCGCCCTTCTCGATAAAATTTATAAAGGAATAATCGCCTATGGAAGCCACGTCGCTAATCGGTATTTTGAGAGAACTACCCCGGGCCGTAGCTCCTTCAAAATTGATATTGAGGGCATTGGTAGGACCAAAGATGCGGCCGGTGCCGTTAACAAAGCCGGTGCCATAGTAAAGCACCTCTTCTTCAAATTCTGTATTGAGGATCATAAATCGTTCATCCAGCGTGGCCATATTCAGGTCCAGGGTCCAGTCGTCAAAGGATTTGTGTTTGATCGTACCATTAAGACTGGCCCTTGTTCTCTCGGACACATCGATCAATGTGATATTCTGGAAATCAAAAGTCTGTCCATAGAGATTGACCGTGGCATTTGGTCCGAAATCGTAATCCACATTTAAATAGGGGATCCCCAGACCAGCCTGGTCCATACTCAGGACACCATTGATATCAGGGTTTCTAATATCGCCCCGGATCTGTACGTTCCCATTGAGATCTCCCCGTATGTTGGAAATAACCCCTTCGCCCAGAGGACTAAAGGGTTCCAGATCAAAATCCCTGAAATTGGCCAGTATGTCTGCCTTGGGAATCTCTTCGGTATTGTCTATGTTCCCTATGAGACTGAATTTTTCCACCCCCCGGTCACTGATCTGAGAATTCACAACAAAATCTGTCAGATCCCGGTTGCCAACGATACCAATAGCCAGTTCGCCCAAATGAATTCCGTTAACCCCGAAATCTGAGATATCAAGGTTACAGGAAGGCAGATAGACATTGTCTTTCTGTAGAACATTGAGCGTACCGTTAATCTCACCGCTCAGATAAAGACTATCAATAGCAGGAGCCACCTTATGCAGCGAAACCAGCTTGAAATCCAATTGCAGGTCCTTGTAGGTAGAATCGGCCAGTTGACCTCTCAGCCTAATCCGCTCCCGGTTATCATTGTTCATCACAATCTCTTCGATGGTAATGCTGTCTAGCGAACTGTTGAAAATTACCTTATTGCGATTGTTTCTCTCCCTGTTAAGGACCCAGGTATTGCCCTTAAAACTCACTTCGGAACGTTTCAATCCGATGACAGAATTATTCTGCTTGTTAAAGGTGTGATAGAAATTGAGATTGTAGGTATCGTCGTATTTGCTGCCTCCTTTGAATTCTGTTCGGAAGAAAAGAGTGTCTTTAAGCGTGGTGTTGATCAGGTTAAAATCCTTGAGATCATAATAGACCGTTGACACATCTTCAACAGAGATAAAGGTGTTGAAAAGCGGATTTTTATTATCGACCTTGATATCAATATTGGTCATTTCGTTGTCATAGGCCGCAATGTTCGGCGATCTGAAAGTCAGCTTGAAGTCGCCCTCATCCGCTATAATATTCCCTTTAATAAAAGTGTTCGGTCCAAAGGCAACTTCAGGGAAGAAGACTTCCACAATCTTATTATAGATCTTAAAATTAAAATCGAGCGTTTGACCTGAGCTTATCTCAAATGGCTTGTAATTGGTATAGATACTACCGATGGAATTCTGAACCAGGCGGCCGAGTTCCCTGACTTTAAAATTGCCACTCATAAATCCGGTGATGATATCCGGAGAATTGATTTCGATGACCCTGTTGCCATTTTCCACAAACTGGGAAGTGATGGTGAAATCTTCAAAGAAGTAGGTGTTATTTACATTCTGATAACTGGTATTGGTGAAATTCAGCTCACCGGCCACATTATCGATATTGGTGCCGCTAACGTCCATATCCACATTACCCTTAAAAATGGCAATGCTATCTTTCAGGAAATTGAGGGCGTTTAAATCTGCGTAGTCTACGGCAGCCCTGAAGTTAAAGTCGTTCCTGTCCTCGCCAAAATCGGCCAGACCCAGGAAGTCGAATCGCAGGTTATCGTCATTGCAATAGAGGCTCCCATCAAAAAGCTGGTCTTTAAGAATACCCGAAACTTTAATATCCTGATAATTGTAGTTGTTGAAATTCACCGAATACACTTCTCCAATCACCTCGGTATTTAAACTTTTGGCCGTGAAGCCCTTTCCTTCCACGTTAACATCCAGTGTAGCCTTGCCCAGTTTATTTACTTCAGCAAAATTTCCCAGATCAAAATCGATGAGCGATACAAAACCTTTATACCGCGCGTTGTCTATGTTGTTTACATCAGTCAGGTCAAGATCTGCATAACTACTTCCCAGTGCGCTGCTAATATTGATCTTTGATGCGATGGAACTCTCGGTGATCTGGGCATCACCACGTACGGTAAACTGACCTAGCTTGGCAAACACGGAAGGGATAGATTTCCCCAGGATATTTGGCAGCAAAGCTCGCAACTGATAGTAGCTGGTGGTGATGTTCCTGATATCCGCATCCATTGAAAAGGGATCTTCCTCCTTGAACAGGTTTTTGAACCTGAAATCACCCCTGATTCCCGTATTGTCTGAATTGACAAAAAGATCGCTCAATTCCATATCGTTCAGCACCCCGTGCATGTTCCCTGAGAAATAGACGGTTTTTCCCTCTCCGAATTCGTCGTATAGCTTGTTGATCTCATTGAAAGACACTTCAGATTCACTAAAGGAAGCGCTAATATTGACTTTGTCTTCAAAGTCTTTAAGATCTTCTCTTTGGTAGTCCATGACCAGGTTGCCGAACAAGTTAGATTCAGGGGTCTTGATCTCCAGTGAGTCAAATCGCATTTGTTGTTTGGTGTACTTAAAAGAGGTGCTCAGCTTCTCCATGGCAATACCAATCCGGCTGTTGAATGACAGCGCTTCAATCCTGGTGGATACCTCAGGACCGAGGATCAGAAAGTCTTCGGCTTCAATGTTTAGGTTCTTGAGACTAAGCGTTTCCTGAGTTTCGTCATTGTCATCTATGATCCTGAACCAACTCTCTTTGATCGTTACATCTGACGATGCCAGATAGAAAGGAGGTGTGCCGGGTGGTCTTGGTTTACCGTCATCTAATTTTTCTACGAAAACATCCAGGTTGGTCTGCTCTTCTCCCTCATAGGTCCTCAGCTTAAAATTGAGCTCTTCCACGTCTATATCCCCGAATTCAAGGCGACCGTTCACCATATTCCTTATACTGAGGATGGAGGTACTCAACTCCCTGATATAGAAGAGTGTATCCTGTTTATAATCCTCAACATAGACATGTTTAAGAGCCGTATCCCAGGTAATCAATGAAATCCGAAGTCGGTCTATATTGATATTGGTGCCAAACTCGCTGTTGATCTCCGCGGCGGCGTATTGTGCCAGCCGTGTTTGTACAAATGGAAGGGAAAGAATAATAGTACCAAAGACACAAATTAGCAGCAGTGCCAGTAGGATCCGTACCAGTAATTTTCGGAGTTTTTTGATAGGGCCGTTTGTTTTACCTTTGTTCTTCAAAATCTATTCCAAACCCCTGTGGATAAAGAGAAAATATATATTCTTGCCATAGAATCTTCCTGCGACGATACCGCTGCTGCCGTACTTTGCAATCAGCGAAAACTCAGTAACATCATTGCCTCTCAGGATGTACACGAAGCCTACGGTGGAATTGTTCCCGAATTGGCCTCACGGGCTCATCAACAAAACATTGTACCCGTTGTACACCAGGCATTAGCTACAGCAAATATCGACAAAAAACAGTTATCAGCCATAGCATTTACACGTGGTCCGGGACTATTAGGATCCTTGTTGGTAGGGACTTCCTTTGCCAAATCACTTTCGCTTGGATTAGGCATTCCTTTGATTGAAGTAAACCACATGCAGGCCCATATTTTGGCTCACTTTATAGAAGATGATGAGATGGAAGCACCTCAATTTCCTTTCCTGGCCCTGACCATCAGCGGAGGTCACACGCAGATTGTACTGGTTGAAGATCATTTGAAAATGAAGGTATTGGGAGAAACACTGGATGATGCCGTGGGTGAGGCTTTTGACAAAAGTGCGAAGATCCTGGGTCTGCCATATCCCGGGGGACCCCTGGTAGATGCTCATGCCCAAAAGGGCAATCCCCATGCTTTTAAATTTCCAAAACCCAAGGTTGATGGGCTGGATTTCAGCTTTAGCGGTTTAAAGACCAGCATTCTGTATTTTATCCAGCGAGAAAGCGAAAAGGATCCCTCCTTTGCAGAAAAACACATGGACGATATCTGTGCCTCTATCCAGTATACCATCGTAGCTATCCTGATGGATAAACTCAAAAAAGCAGTGAAACAAACCGGTATCAAGCGGGTGGCCATTGGTGGCGGTGTTTCAGCAAATTCAGGCGTTAGGAAGGCTATGACGAACGCATCGGAAAAATACGGTTGGACAACCCACATACCCAGGTTTGAATATTGTACAGACAATGCTGCTATGATCGGGATCGTGGGATATTACAAATACCTGAACTCAATTCACTCTTCTTTGAATATAAGCGCCAAAGCCCGATACGTCATCGGAAGTTAGCAACGGCGTTGAGAAATTCGTATTTTCCACCATAAATTGCAGTTTTATGGCCTACAACACAGCATTGGAGAAGCGCCTGAATAGCGCTTTTGCAGTTTTTCCTCCGGGCATCCGCCAACAGCTGGAATGCAAAAAGATGTTTGGCGGTATTGCCTATCTGTATTCCGGGAAAATGACGGTCGGGATCATCGGGAATGATCTGGCAGTCCGTGTTGTAGAAGAAAAAATGAAGGAAGTACTAGCCCAGGACTATGTTAGGCCAATGGATTTTACCAAAAAACCTATGAAAGAATTCGTTTATGTAGGCCCAGAAGGTTTTTCCACCGAAGAACAATTGCAATTCTGGATAGAAATCGGGCTGGAGCACGCCCGGAGAAAATTACAGCAAACTTAAACTGCCGAACTTATGCAACTCTTCTATGATCCCTGCCTGGATCCTGATTCTAATGATTGCTGCTTCGGCAGTGAGGAAAGTCGGCATATAATTCGCGTACTGCGCAAAAAAGTTGGAGACACCGTACAAATTACCAATGGAAGAGGATCCATTTTTACGGGTCGTATCGCTGATCCTTCAGTTCAACAATGCCGCATTGCCATAGAAGGGCACGAAAAGATTGTACCGCCCATGTACCGTTTGCATATGGCGGTGGCACCTACAAAAAACGCAGACCGCTATGAATGGTTTCTGGAGAAAGCCACGGAAATCGGGGTAGATGAGATCAGTCCGATTATCTGCGAGCATTCAGAGCGGAAGACGATCAAGAAACACCGGCTTGAAAAGATCATACAAAGCGCCATGAAGCAATCGGGCAGAGCCTTTCTGCCCCAATTGAATGACGCCATCTCACTGGATGAATTTCTAAAAAATGACGCGGAGGGTCTCAAATTTATCGCTCACTGCCAGGAGGGAGAAAAAGTAGAGTTAAAACGCAGGGTTGCCCCGGACAAGCCCATTACTATAATGGTTGGACCTGAAGGTGATTTTAGTGAAGGCGAGATAGACCGCTGTCTGGTCAACGGATATTGGCCGGTTAGTATGGGCGATTATCGTTTACGTACCGAGACTGCCGCGATTGTAGCCTGTTCTACAGTGAAGTTCATAAACACCCGCTGACCGGCTAGGAGATTGATGTAGATGATCCTTATTGGTCCGCAGACCGGTAAGTCCATTGACGCATCCCTGCACCATGGATCTCCAGCTCCTTATTTTGCACCAGGATAACAATTCTGAGTTCCTCATCCGGCTGCACCAATTCCGGAATTTCCAGGTCTATTATTCCCTGACTATCCTGGATGTTCTGAACTTTCTGGGCCACTACAATATTTGTGTTCACAAGTTTTCGATCCCGATTTTCACCGCGGCGTACCAGTGTTTGTCGTTGTTTTAAGAGAAGAACAACCCGCAGGTCTTTGTCCAAAATGGAACCAGCCAACTCATAACCTATTTTAAGTTTACGCCCCTTTTGATCCATACTCCTTACAAGCACCTGATTCTCCAT
>JBPEXP010000489.1:0-1555 GCA_052031475.1 Flavobacteriaceae bacterium
GGCTGGAGAGCTGCCCTTTTCCACTCGTTCAAACTCCTCGCAGATCTGGTCCATGGTGGCACCAATGGTCATTGAGTCGTCCTGAAAGAATATTTTATAGGCCGGGTCTAATTGATTGAGCTCATAATAATCAGAAGGCTGTTTGCCAAAATCTCCAAAAAATCTTTCGAAAATATCGGGCATCCAGTACCAGGAAGGACCTATGTCAAAGGTAAAGCCCTCTTTTACCAGTTGGCGCGCTCTGCCCCCTACGGTCGCATTTTTTTCGAATATCTCTACCTTAAATCCTTTACGGGCGAGATAAGAAGCTGCCGATAAGGATGAGAATCCAGACCCGATCACTACCACTTTGTCACTCATCTCTTTACAGGTCTATTAAAAGCAATTTACAGAGCCTGGGCTACCTCTTCGATGGAGTTAAAGACCCTGATATCCTTGGGCAGGCTTTCAGGTTTCAAATGTTGCACCTGTCTACCTAAAATCCAAAGATTGGAATTGCTGTTGTTGTTGATCATCTTTCTGAAGTCTGAAATATAACGATCTATTTTGTCCTGAGTGGGCTCTACGGTAAAATAAGATACAAAATGAAGATTATCGTAAAACTTCTGCAGGTCTACCAGGTTTTCAATGGGCATGGTCTGTCCCAGGTAAATAGTTTTATAGCCTTTCAGAACGATTTCGTAATTGAGGAATAGCAGGCCTATTTCGTGTATTTCATTTTCAGGCAGATAGAGGACAAATACCTTGTCAGTTTTAGTCGGTTCAATCAATTGAAGTTTCTCCGTACTGGTATAGATCTTTTGCTTGATAAGATTGGTTATAAAATGCTCATGTGCCGGGCTGATGGTATCCGTCTGCCAGAGAAGACCGAGTTCGTTGAGCAGGGGCATGAAAATATCCCAGAATATATCTCTGAAGGATCGATTACTCAACAGGCTGTTATAGGTATTCTGGAAAAGACTCAGGTCAAAATTGATCATGGATAGCTTGAAAGCGTTGATGGCGTGACCTTTCATGCTATTCTTGGCAATGATCTCTCTGACAACTGAAGGTAGTTCTGCCTCGGGTATTTTAGCGATTTTGGATATCTTATAACCGTTGTTGTAAAGTAGAATGATGTTCAACAACTTTTGCAGGCTTGCTAAACTATATATCCGGATGTTGGTATCTGTGCGTTCAGGGGAAAGCAGGTTATATCTTTTTTCCCATATTCTTATGGTGTGAGCCTTAATGCCAGATAGATTTTCCAGGTCGCGGATACTAAAAAACTTCTTTACATTGTTCATCATTATAACTTAAAAGTTAAACAAATTTAAGTTTTTTTCATTGAGCACTTTCTAATAGTTAAGTTAAATTTTTGAAATATCTTTTTGTAGTTGGTTGGATTGGGCGAACTCCAGATTCTAATGGGAGTGCCAATGAAGCAAGGACCGGCTAATACTTTTCTGGCAAATGCTTGGTGAATTGGCGCTGGGGTAGACGTGTGACCCCTTGATCTAATGACTTATTATAATCAAGAGCTTAGCCGTAAAAGTCTGCTTACCAGATCCTTGTG
>JBPEXP010000049.1:0-3064 GCA_052031475.1 Flavobacteriaceae bacterium
GCATGGGTGCCTGCCGCCGCTACTTTTAATCCTTCCTGATCTGCCAGATCAATGACCTGCTGCCTCAGGTAGGAGATCTCATCCCTGGCCTGACTTATATTTTCGCATACATTGGTGCCCATCTCAACTACAGAAAGGTGCATCTCTTCCTTGATCCTTTCTTTGAGAAAGACTTTGCCTCCCTCCACGATCTTAGACATCTGGGAATGCAGTTTTAAGGATTCCCCTTCCAGGATTTGAAATTCTTCCTCGATACCGAGGGTAAATGCTTTTGAAGACATGGGTTTATCCGATTTATCTCTATTATACGCTTTCCGGCACTCTGACAGCCGGGCAGGCCTAATTATTTCTAAGTTCGATCAGGGCAGACCCTGAAAAGGATGAGAGCATTTAGCCGCCTGTTTCTGATTTAGCTGAACTTTTAGCGGCAGACGCTTCTCTTACAAAACTTCCCCAGCTGCAATTATTCTTTCCAGGCTGATGCTCATGTGCCTTCTCTATGGCAAAAGCAGCAGCATGGTGAACGATCCAGTCAAAATTAGCCTGGCCCACCGAATGTACATCCGCATCAGGTGCAGGATTGCAAAAATCTATTGCATAGGGTATACCATCGCGCACAGCAAATTCTACTGTATTGAAGTCATATCCCAGCGCCTGGTTCAGCCTGATCGTATAATCGTGAATGGTTTGCATCAATGCCTGATGGGCCTCTCCCTGCGTTTTGGGTTCAGTGGCATATCGCATATGGAATTCATTGCGCGGTTCATAGGGCATAATATGTACGTACTTCCTTCCCAGGCAGTAAACCCGGTAATAATCATCAAACCTGATCTCTTCCTGTAACATCATGACCAATTGTTCGGTCTCGCCGTGTTTCGCATAAAGATCCTCGGGATTGTCTACGCGATAAACACTTTTCCATCCGCCGCCGCTGTGGGGTTTCATATAGGCAGGAAAACCTATATAGTTGAATATGTACTCCCAATCTAATGGGGCTTTGAGATTTCTGAAAGATTTTTCCGTGGTATTGTCAGGTCTGTGATGGGAAGGCAGCAATATAGTTTTTGGCACCGGAACACCTACCTGCATTGCCAGGCAATTGTTAAAAAACTTCTCATCCGCGCTCCACCAAAATGGATTGTTGATCACTGCTGTGCCCATTAAGGCCGCATTTTTGAGATAGGCCCTGTAAAAAGGAGCCTCCTGCGAGATCCGGTCAATTATCACATGATAGCCGTAATCTGCGCCTTGCTCCACCTTGTCTATCTGCACCGGTTCCGCAATTACTTCACCGTTTCCCATGGCATTCACTTTTTCTATAAATGCCCACGGAAAGGTGTCTTCCATACCGAATAGAATACCTACTTTTTTTGCCATATTATTGATATTACTTAATAATCTTTTACTTCTCTGATCAACCAAAATATTTTCCAATGTACTCGGGAAATACCATTCTCCACAAAGGCCAGTCGTGCGCTACCCATTTCTTCTCATCATACCAGTGCGGTATGCCCTTGGAAGATAGAATACCTGCCATATGTTGGTTTGCCGGTCTGCATGAATCCCAGTCCGAGGTACTCAGTACAATGTTCATATGATGATATTTCCAACCTTCCTCATTTTGTACAAATTCATCCGGACAATTGAAATATATACGCATATCATCAGATAAGGGTACAAATTTCCTGATATTAAAGACCCCTGACATGGAAAATAAATGTGAAACCATATCCGGGAATCTAAATGCGGTGTTGGCCGCGTGATATCCGCCAAAACTCACCCCTGCAACCGCCATCCGGTGCGTATTGCATTCGCGCTGAATGTAGGGCATTAATTCCTGGGAGAGAAATTGCATGTACAACTCGTAATTGTGGATCTTGGTTTCAGAGTTCATATTTTCAGCATAGAAACTCAGGCCGTCAATCGTTTCCACATTGTACAATTTAATGCGGCCATTGTCTACATACTCCATCACGGATGCATTCAGTCCAAAATCCCTGTTCTGAATATACTGGCCATAGGACGATGGAAACATCAAAATAGGATATCCCCAATGGCCGGTGATCTCCAGGTTGATATTCCTGCTCAGATAATTGGAATAATATTGTATATGATGCCCTACAGCCATCTCCATAAGTTATGTCAAAGTTTGCAAATAGCAAATTTTGCATCAGGCAGTAAATGTAAAATAAAGATTGATCCCTGAAGCGCTCCTGCTGATAATTTGTATAATTGCAGTGATTTTTGCCGATGAAATATACTCTAGACCTAATTGTAAAAAGAGGTAGTCTTCAAAGTGAGTTGCTGGAAAGAAAAGTACGGCTCCGTATAGTCTTACCGCCCGCATATAGTACATCTGAACAACATTTCCCCGTACTGCTGATGAATGACGGCCAGGATTACAACGCGATGAATCTGGAAAATATCCTTGTTCACAGCTATGAATCTTCCAATTTCAGACCGTTCATCTACGTGGGCATTGAAGCAGACAAAAACAGGATGCAGGAATACGGCATCTCCCGATCCGGAGATTACCGCGGCCGCGGTAAGAAAGCCGGCCTCTTTAGACGCTTTGTCACGGAAGAGTTGATCCCTTATTTAAAGTCCGACTACAGACTGAGTGACCAGCCAGAGGATTGGGTCTACTGTGGAATGTCTCTGGGCGGCCTCATGGCCCTGGACATTGTCTGTAACCATCCGGAGCTATTTGGCAGGGCAGGTGTTTTCAGCGGTTCGTTCTGGTGGAGGAATAAGGCCTACAAAAGTGGGGACCTCCAAGACAGGAGCCGGATCATTTTGGACGTGATCTCCGAAATGAAGGCTGCCCCACACCTGAAGTTCTGGTTTCAATGTGGTACAGAGGACGAAGCGGCAGACCGAAATAAGAACGGCATTATAGATGCCATTGATGATACGCTGGATGTCATAAAAGAATTAAAAGCCAAGGGATACCGCAAAGAATCACAAATCCGCTATGTGGAAATAGAGGGTGGTAAGCACAATCTTCAGACCTGGGCCCGTGTATTTCCCGAATTTCTCAACTGGGCTTTTTCAAAGAGGGACC
>JBPEXP010000490.1:0-7282 GCA_052031475.1 Flavobacteriaceae bacterium
TGAACAGCACCTGCAGCACCACCTTCGCTTTGCATTTCCACAATACGTGGTATGTTGCCCCAGATGTTTTTCTGACTCTGCGCACTAAAGACATCTACGTGCTCCCCCATGGGGGAAGCAGGGGTAATGGGATAGATGGCGCATACTTCATTGGTTTTGTGGGCGACGCGGGCAACAGCTTCATTAGCATCGCAAATGAGTTTGGGAAAGTCCGTTTTCATAATATTCTGTTTTCACCTTAAGGAATAGGCTTTAAGCTCGTTTAAATAATGATGCCATTACGGTTTTAGGGCCAGTACTAAAAATACCAGCCTTAGCTCGCACAGAATATGATATTTATCAGTTGGGAGACAGCTGAGGAGAAATGTTGTTGCTCAGCGTACTGTCATAACAAAAATCGCACCGATCGCGAATAACGATCAGTGCGACATATAGGATTTAATCCTGCTTGCGGCAGGTATGTCTTAATCTTAAACGGAGTAGTTTATATTTTACTCCCCGTGCATCCAGGCCTTTTTGGCCAGTAGTTCTTCTTCTGACTCTACATGGTCTTCATCAGGCACACAACAATCTACCGGGCAAACCGCAGCACATTGTGGTTCATCGTGAAAACCTTTGCATTCCGTACACTTATCCGGAACTATATAATAGAATTCATCGGAAATCGGCTCGTTCTCTGAGTCGGCGTCCACTTCTCTCCCATCGGGGGTGACCGTCACACCGCTCAGGGCTGTCTCATCAGAATAAGACCATTCCTCATCCGGTTCGTAGATGGCCGTATTGGGACATTCAGAGATACAAGCGTCACAATTGATGCATTCGTCAGTAATAATGATAGCCATAATAGTTACAAATTGCAGGGTGAAATAAAAATTCTTCCTTAAACCGATCAATGATAAATGTCATTAAGTGGAAAAAGGCACTTAACTATATTTAACACCTTTTGATCTGATCTGCTTTATTTTTGATAAATTTAAATAAAAATCATTAAACCCCATAGCGTATGATCACAGCTAAAGAGCGCCAGCAACAGGAGGTTTTGGAGACGGTTGTTGTCAGGTTTGTTGGTGATTCCGGAGATGGTATGCAACTTACAGGTTCGCAATTCTCAGATACATCGGCCATGTTTGGCAATGATGTAGCTACTTTTCCCAACTATCCGGCAGAAATCAGGGCTCCTCAGGGGAGTCTGTACGGGGTATCTGGTTTTCAGGTCCATATTGGCAGTGTACAGATCAGTACTCCGGGTGATAACGTGGATCTTCTGGTGGCCATGAACCCGGCGGGTTTGAAGACCAACCTGCAGGCCGTAAAGCCCGGCCATACGATTATTGTAGACATCGATTCCTTTAACAGGAAGAACCTGGAGAAGGCACAGTACGAGTCTAATCCCCTGGAGGACGGGAGCCTCGAGAATTACCAGGTCATTGAAGTGAACATGACTTCCCTGACCAAGGAGGCATTGAAAGACATCCAGGGGCTGGACAATAAAAGTATTGTTCGCAGTAAAAATATGTTTGCCCTGGGGATGGTATACTGGATGTACAACCGCTCTACTGATCATACGATCGATTTTTTCAACAAAAAATTCAAATCCAAGCCCGAACTCATCGAAGCCAACACCAAGGTGCTTAACGCGGGCTACTTCTTTGCCGAAACCCTGGAGTTGATCCCTAATTCCTACACCGTTGCCCCGGCAAAGATGCCGGCGGGTACCTACAGGATCATTATGGGGAATACGGCTTTGGCCTGGGGTTTCCTGGCTGCTGCAGAAAAGGCCGGCCTCGAACTTTTCCTGGGTTCATATCCTATTACCCCGGCATCCGATGTTTTGCACGAGCTGGCCAAACACAAACATTTTGGTGTAAAAGCCTTGCAGGCCGAAGACGAGATAGCAGGAATTAGTTCGGCCATTGGAGCCGCATTTGCCGGAGATCTGGCCATCACCACCACTTCGGGCCCCGGCCTGGCGTTAAAAGGAGAAGCATTAGGTCTTGCCATGATGCTCGAACTGCCTTTAGTGGTAGTTGATATTCAGCGGGGCGGACCATCTACAGGTCTGCCTACCAAAACAGAACAATCAGACCTATTACAGGCATTATATGGCCGTAATGGAGAAAGTCCGGTCATCGTTATTGCAGCCAGCACTCCGGCTAATTGTTTCAATTTTGCCTACGAGGCATCCAAGCTGGCGCTGGAGCATATGACTCCTGTACTGTTATTGTCAGATGGCTACATCGCTAACGGTTCTGCACCGTGGAAGATACAGTCCACCTCAGATATGCCGGACATCGTACCCAAAAAATTGAAGCAGGCCCCTGATAACTGGCATCCCTATGACCGGGATCCGGATACACTGGCCAGAGACTGGGCCATACCAGGCACAGCCGGACTGGAGCACAGGGTAGGCGGCCTTGAGAAGGACAGGATCACCGGAAACGTGTCTTACAATCCGGAAAACCACCAATTCATGACCGATATCCGGGCAGAAAAGGTGCAAAGAGTACAGAACTACATTCCGGATCAGGAAACTGAATTTGCCCATTCCGGCGATCTTTTGGTGATTGGCTGGGGCGGCACATACGGATCGCTCTATGCCGCTATCAAACAATTGAAACAGGAAGGGTATTCCAATGTGGGCCTTGCCCATTTTAATTACATTAACCCCCTGCCTGCCAACACGGAAGATGTTTTGAAGAGATTTAAAAAGATCCTGGTTTGCGAATTGAACACAGGCCAGTTTGCCAGTGTTTTGAGAAGCAAGTTCAACGGATATGACTATGCACAGTTCAACAAGGTGCAGGGACTGCCCTTTGGCAACGCGGAATTGGTCGAAAAAATTAAACAATACCTGTAAAGATGGAAGCTGCAGTTAAAGAATATACGTTTAAAGATTTTGCAAGTGACCAGGAAGTAAGATGGTGTCCTGGATGTGATGATTATGTGATCTTGCGAGCCATGCAGAAGGCTTTGCCCGAGATGGGTGTGAGCAAGGAAGACGTGGTATTTATATCCGGCATTGGATGCTCGTCGCGATTTCCTTACTATATGGATACCTATGGGATGCACAGCATTCACGGCAGGGCACCTGCCATCGCCTCCGGGGTAAAATTGGCCAATCCAAAGCTTCAGGTTTGGGTCATCACCGGAGACGGCGATGCCATGGCCATTGGCGGGAACCATTTTATCCACGTCCTCAGGAGAAATCTCGACCTGAACATCGTCTTGTTCAACAATGAGATTTACGGTCTTACCAAGGGTCAGTTCTCCCCTACGTCTACCGTGGGTCAGAGGACTAAATCTTCTCCGTACGGCAATACTCAGCCTCCTTTTCTTCCCGGGGAGCTGGCCATTGGCGCCCAGGCCAGGTTTTTTGCCCGGGTTGGAGGGAACACCCCCAAAGAGATGACACAGGTATTTGTTGATGCGGCAAAGTTTAAGGGAACATCCCTTATTGAAGTGCTTCAGAATTGCCCGATTTTCAATGACGGTGCCTTTGCCCGCTATACGGATAAAAATGTCAGGGAAGACAATCAGCTTTTTGTAGAACACGGTAAGCCGATGATCTTTGGTAAGGAAAAAAATAAAGGGCTGATGCTGAACGGATTAAAATTAGAGGTGGTCACTATTGGTGAAAATGGTATTACTGAAGAAGACTTGCTTGTACACGATGCCAAGTGTAAAGACCCTACACTGCACCAAATGCTGGTACGGTTAGAAATGCCTATGGTAACGGGTATCATTAGGAGCTATGAGGACGTAACTTTTGAGACCAGAGTCGAAGAGGTAACTGCGCAGGTGAAGGCAGATTCCAGTTTCAGGACCACAGACGACCTGTTATTCTCAGGAGAAACCTATGAGGTGCATTAAATAGTTGCGAAATGGACATGGGATCGGAAGCCATAATTGTATTCTTTGTAGCCGGTGTTATATTGGTTGCAGGCGGCAATTTTATTTCCAATCTCGTTTCTCATAAGTCGGACAGCGCCCAGAAAAGGGAGCCTTACGAAAGCGGAATGGTTACTATCGGTCCAACCTGGGTGCAATTCAAGGTAGGCTATTATCTGTTCGCCATACTCTTCCTGATATTTGATGTAGAAGTGGCCTTTTTGGTGCCATGGGCCGTCGCTTTTAAGGGAATAGGCTTCGTGGCCTTTATAGAGATATTGATTTTCCTCATCATTCTGGGCCTCGGTCTAATTTACGCCTGGAAAAAAGGAGCATTGCAATGGGAGTAGAAGAACACAACAAAATACCGGATGATTTTCCCGGCAAGGTTATCCCTGCAGGGAACGATGCCAATATAGTGATCACCAATCTTGACAAGATCATCAATTGGGGAAGGTCTAATTCGCTCTGGTCCCTCTATTTTGGAACCAGCTGTTGTGCCATTGAGATGATGCAAACCGGCGCATCAAGACACGATTATTCCCGGTTTGGATTTGAAGTGGCCCGCCCCTCGCCCAGACAGGCAGATCTCATCATCATAGCCGGTACCATTGTAAACAAAATGGCGCCCGTGCTGCGTAGGTTGTACGACCAGATGGCCGAGCCGCGCTATGTGATCGCCATGGGTGCCTGTGCGATATCGGGAGGTCCTTTCTTTTACAATACCTATTCCGTGGTCAAAGGTGCTGATCACGTGATCCCGGTTGATGTCTATGTGCCCGGCTGCCCGCCCAGGCCTGAAGCCCTCCTGCAGGGAATGCTGATGCTACAGAACAAGATCCGGACCGAAAACCGAAAGGCCAAAAAGAACCCCATCGAAGGATTTGACGAAGGGATATACGAGAAATAATGACTAATGAAGCCCTGCAAAATCTGATTTCCAGCTGGCTGCCCGAACTCGAATTCTGGGAAGAAGAATCCGAATTTCTCAATATCGAGGTAAGCCCTGAGCATTTACACGATCTTATGAGCCGTTTAAAAGATCATGAACAGACGAAATTAGATTATCTATATTGCCTGACCGGGGTAGACTGGGGAGAAAACCTGGGGGTCATCTATCACCTGGAATCCACCGTATTCAGGCACAGGCTGGTGGTGAGGACACAAACTCCGGACAGGGAAAATCCCAGAATAGATACGGTAAGCGATCTCTGGTATACGGCAGAATTTCACGAAAGGGAAGCCTTTGATTTCTTCGGGATCGTATTTAACAATCATCCCAATCTGAAACGCCTTTTCCTGACCGAGGAATGGGAAGGCTATCCGCTGAGGAAAGACTATGAAGATCCTATTAATATGATCATTAAATAGGCAAATGGAAAGCACAACCGTACAGAGCAATTTCAAGTCCGAGGAGTATTTCATCAATATGGGTCCTCAGCATCCCGCTACACACGGCGTCCTTCGACTGCTGCTCACTATTGACGGTGAGATCATCAAAAAGGTAGAGCCGGATCTGGGCTATATCCACCGGTCCATCGAAAAGATGTGCGAGAGAGACAGTTATCAGCAGATCGTTCATTTGACAGATCGCATGGACTACCTTTCGGCCAATATCAACAATGAAGCGGTCTGCCTCTGTGTAGAAAAAGCCCTGGAGCTTGAAATTCCCGAGCGAGTAAAAGTGATCAGGACCATCATTGGGGAACTCACCAGGATCTCATCACACTGCCTGTGGTGGGGCGTCATGGGTATGGATGTGGGTGCTCTAACCACCTTTTTCTACGGTTTCAGGGACAGGGAAATGCTGAACGATATCTTTGAGGAGACCTGCGGAGCCCGTCTTACGATGAACTACAACGTACCGGGCGGACTCATGTTCGACATCCACCCGAATTTCGTCCCCCGGGTGAAAAAGTTTATAGCTCACTTTAAGACCAAAATTCCTGAATATGACCAATTGCTGACAGAAAATGTCATCTTCCAGAAACGCACCAAAGGTGTAGGCGTTTTGAGCAGGGAAGACGCCATATCATTTGGAGCCTCCGGTCCGGTGGCAAGAGGTTCGGGCTATTCCTGCGACGTGAGGAAATATCATCCGTACAGCGCTCTGGACAAGGTGCAGTTCAACGAAGCCCTGCGGACCGAGGGAGATACCTTTGCCAGATACAGCGTACGCATCCAGGAGATGTGGGAATCTCTTTCTATTGTAGAACAACTGATTGACAATATTCCGGAGGGCGAGCATCGTGTGGAGACAAGGGCAGTGATAAAATTGCCCAAAGGAGAATATTATCAAAAAGTGGAAACCGCGAGGGGCGAACTGGGAGTTTACATTATCAGTACAGGAACAAAAAGCCCCTATCGCCTCAAATTCAGATCTCCGGGCTTCTCCAATTTGTCGCTATTGAACCACATAGCCGTTGGCGGAAAAATAGGGGATTTGGTGGCTACCATGGCAACGCTGGATCTTGTTATACCTGATATTGACAGATAAAATGAAGAGCATCTCACATATCGCGTTGAGCATCCAGGAGTGGTTGATGGGCTTTATGTCAGAATCTGCCGCCGCCATTGTGGAAATGTTGCTGATCGCGATTATTTATGTGGCTATTTTTTCCGTTGCCGGTCTTTTCCTGGTACTGCTGGAACGCAGGATCGCAGCCTGGTTCCAACTGAGGATAGGACCTAACAGGGTTGGTTTCCAGGGCTTGATGCAAACCATGGCCGATGCCCTTAAATTGCTTTCCAAAGAATTGACGGGGACCACCCGGGCCGATTCATTCCTCTATAATCTGGCACCTTATTTTGTCATTGTCAGTTCTCTGATGGCTTTGTCCGTACTTCCTTTTACAAAAGGGTTCCAGGCCTTCGATATCAACATTGGCGTTTTCTTCCTGATAGCCGTCTCCTCAATCGGCGTTATAGGTATCCTGCTGGGAGGCTGGGGAAGCAACAATAAATACGCCCTCATCGGGGCCATGAGAAGCGGTGTACAGACCATTAGCTATGAGTTGTCTGTGGGGCTATCCCTTCTTACCATGATATTGCTCACAGGTACGCTGCAGTTATCACAGATCGTAGAAGTTCAGCAGAGTGGCTGGCTGATCGTCCAGGGCCATATCCCTGCAATTATAGCCTTTATGATCTTCATGATCTCAGGGACGGCCGAAACTAACAGGGCACCCTTTGACATGGTGGAGGCCGAATCCGAGTTGGGAGCCGGATTCCATACGGAATATTCAGGAATGAAATTCGCCTATTTTTTCCTGGCCGAATTCATCAATATGTTCATTATATGTGCTATTGCCACCACGGTATTCTTTGGAGCCTGGTTATCACCCTTTGGCATAACAGATAGCCTGCCCTGGCTTGGGGTATTCTGGTTCCTCCT
>JBPEXP010000491.1:0-19461 GCA_052031475.1 Flavobacteriaceae bacterium
TACTATTACTGGATTCACCGCTGGATGCATATTCCCAGGGTCTATAAGTATTTCCACAAGGTGCATCATCAGAGTGTTCATACATCGGTCTGGACCTCATTTTCCTTTCATCCATTGGAAACCGTTCTACAGGCTGCTATCCTGCCGTTGATCATTATCTTTCTTCCTCTCAATACCTGGGCCGTATTGGTCATCCTGATCATAATGACCGTTTCGGCCACAATTAATCACGCCGGTGTAGAGATCTATCCGGAGGGTCAATACGGCAAATGGTTTGGCAAACTGGTTATTGGCGCCAGCCACCACGATCAACACCACCGCCGATTTCTCTGTAATTACGGTCTGTATTTTACCATATGGGACCGGCTGATGAAAACAGAACAGGAGGTGATCAAAAAAGACCTCGGCCAAAGATCGGCTTAGGTGTAAAACACCGGCCAGAAAAGAGCCGGGGCTTAGACTGTTTTAAATGACCATCAGATTGCATCCTCTGATATCGGAATGATCAAATCTTCCCAGTACTTCAAAACCCCCTTCCTGATCTGTTTTGCCCAGATCCTGCGTAGCGATAAAGGAACAGGAATGTAGATTGGCCAAATCAATGACGTTGATACCCCCGGACTGGCCGGGGTTTAGGATTCTTAAGGGGTCTTCGGTATCTCTGCTGAGGATTCGCATCCACGGTGGGCAATGGAAGATCCCGGACTTTTGAGAATAGGCCTGTGAAAGCATTTCAGTCATACCGTATTCAGAATGGATGTGTTCCAAAGACCATGCGTCTTGCAATACCTGGTGAAGTTCTTCCCGGATCATTTCCTTTCTCCGGCCCTTCATTCCACCTGTTTCCATGACAATGGTATTCTTCAAAGGTGTTTTTAATTGCTCGGCAAGGTCTAATAAGGCAAAACTCACCCCGAGCAGGAGGATCTTTGAATTTTGTGACTGAAGCTCAGATAACTTAGCGGCCAGGGCTTCTAGGTTGTCCAGGTAGAAGCCGCTATCAGGGTGCTGGCTTTCCAGGATCATATCCTGAACCATGAAGACCAGGGAGCTGTCTTGCCGTTCCAGGTAAGAAGGGAGAAGGGCAAGTATGCAATATCCGCGGAGGTCCCCGTAAAAGAGTGAAAAACAACTTCGGAAACTCTTTCGGTACAATTCCTTATCTGCCACGTAATGTTTGCTGCTTTTATTGCCGGTGGTACCACTGCTGCTAAAGCAGATCTCGGCTTGCTCAAAGCTGCGATCGAGGATCCGTCTGGATCTGAAAAATTCAATGGGCAGAAAAGGGATGTCCTCTAAGCTGTTCACATTGCCCGGTACCCGGTTCAGATATTCACAAAATTCGCGATAGACTGGTGAGTTGGCAAACTGGTATTCAAAAACCTCCAGGGCCATGGCGTTAAATTCCTGCCCGGATCCAATTTCAAAAATTCGACTCTTATCCATGACAGGGTAAAATTAGGAAATAAAAAAGGCCCTCTTATAGGGGCCGGACTGTAGCAACAATTTATGAATTCTATTTTACAACCAATTTCCGGGTCATGGTTTGATTTAGCTCCTCAACCTGTAAAAAGTATACACCAGGAACCAGCCTGGATATGTTGAGAACCTGTGTAGTGATCCTGTCGCGCAGGACCACCTTCCCGAAAATATCATATACCGTAATATCCTTACCGGCATTGTGGGCCGTGTTTACATACACTACGTCGTCATATGCGGGATTGGGATACAGCTCAAATTCCTTTGAACCGGCTGTAGTCTGCTCTGGTTTTTCCTGTCCGCTAAGGACCAAGGTACAGCCCATAAATAGGAACAAGTAGAGGTATTTCATGGAAATTGATTTGGGATCAATACAGTAAATATAGAGGCTAGGCGCCGCAGGTCATAAGAATTGTTGTAAAATTCGATAATTTGTAGGTAAAACAAAGGGCGTTTTCAATTCGTCGATGATTTTTGCAGTTCATCGACTAAAAAATCGGCAGATAATCCCTTAAAATACAGTGAATCTGAGCCTGATCCGGACTTATTTTACGATAAGTTTCCTGGTGGCAACCTTGTTGTGCTCAAAGACTCTTAGAACATAAACACCGGCGTCCAGGTCCTGGAGATTTAACTCTTTGCCCAGGATGGTGGTCTCCATGATCCTCGTGCCAAAAACATTGAAGATCATTATCTTTTTCGGGGCATTGCGCTGGGTAGTGATATAGACTTTACCATTCGTCACCGGGTTCGGGTATAGATTAAATCCATCGATGTCGCCACCTGATTTTGCAGTATCCTGGCTATAGGCGATTGAGATGAATAAGAAGAAAATGACAGGGTAAAGGTGCTTCATTCAAATTTCGGGACAAATTAGTCTTTGACAAATATAAAAATTTTAGATCGCGAAGCGGTCAGAAGGAGGGCTTTCTGGAATATTTTTCGTTGAAATACATCAATTTTTTACCATGGGATTCACAACCGGCGATCAAAGAGCTATGTTTCTAAAATTCAACATATTCCAGATAGGAATCATCGGCCTGTTTTTCATTTGCCAGACAGCAGTGCTTTGAGGCTCTTATTGTGTTACCTTTTTGTTATCAAATAGGCATATTTTAAATCACTTTAGGCCAATAATATTATATTTGCGGGTATCGTACTCATGGTAGCCCAGGGCTGAAAGCTATGATATTTTAGCATAGGCCGGTTGTAAATTTTCAAGAGTTGACGAGAGAAACTAAAACTCTTCAATGGCATTGTTCCACAACTAAACTACTTCAGAAACAGAGGAAATGAAAAAACAGGATATAAAAATACTTTTGGTTGATGACGAGCCGGATATTCTGGAAATTCTCAAATACAACCTATCCAATGAGGGCTATCAGGTTTACACCGCGGGTAATGGTCTTGAGGGCATTGAAAAAGCCAAGAAGAAGAATCCTCACCTGATCATATTGGACGTGATGATGCCCGAAATGGACGGTATTGAAGCTTGTGAGGTGATCCGCAACACCAAGGGCCTGGAAAACACCATTATTACCTTCCTCACAGCGCGGGGTGAAGATTACTCTCAGGTGGCAGGGTTTGATGCAGGCGCAGACGACTATATCACTAAACCGATAAAACCTAAAGTCCTCGTCAGCAAAATAAAAGCCCTGCTAAGAAGACTGAAAGAAGACGGTAGTCAGACCGAAGAAGTGATGAAGGTGGGCAATATTGTTATCAACAGGGAGGAGTACAAAGTTGTAAATGACGGCGATGAAATTGTCTTGCCTCGGAAGGAGTTTGAGCTACTGGCCTTGCTGGCCTCCAAACCCGATAAAGTCTTCAAGCGGGAGGTCATATTAGACAAGGTATGGGGTCAGGAAGTAGTGGTAGGCGGAAGGACCATTGATGTTCATATCAGAAAACTCAGGGAAAAAATTGGTGATGATCATTTCAAAACGGTCAAAGGTGTCGGGTATAAGTTTGTATTGTAATGGCCACAAGGTTAAGGAAGTCGTATAAGTTTGCACTGCGGTCTTCCCTTTTTATATCAGCTATCCTGGCTCTGGTCCTGGGAACCTTCCTATGGTATACTTCACAACTGGAAGACTTCGGACTGCTTTTTGGCGTTTTTATCCTCATCACTTTTAGCATTTCCTTTCTCGTTATTCAGATACGCGTAGAAAAATTCATTTACCGTAGGATTAAAAGGATTTATGACGATGTTTCGCTTTTGGAAACATCCGATTTTCCTATGGGACCGGTAACTACGGACATGAAGACACTAACCGAGGAGATTGAGAAATTTGCCAAGGATAAAAAGATCGAAATAGACGCCCTGAAAATCCGGGAGGCTTACAGGCGCGATTTCCTAGGTAATGTGGCCCATGAATTAAAGACTCCTCTATTTACCGTACAGGGTTATATCCTGACACTCCTGGACGGTGCCCTGGAAGATAAAAATGTGCGTCGCAAATATTTACAGAGGGCCAAGAAAGCCGTTGAGAGACTGATTTACATTGTCAAAGACCTGGACCTGATCACCAAGCTTGAAATTGGCGACCTGCACCTGGAATACGAGGATTTTGATATCATTGAACTCATCGAAGCGGTCTTTGAACTACTCGAGATCAAGGCAGGCAAGAAAAGGGTGAGCCTTACCTTCGACATGAATTACGACCAGCCCGTGTACGTGCACGCAGACCGTGAGAAGATCCAGCAGGTGATCTCCAATCTGCTGGTGAATTCCATTAAATATGGCCATATGGACGGCACTACAGAGGTTAGTGTGGAAAACCTGATCAAAAATAAGGTCATCGTAAGGATTACGGACAACGGTGAGGGTATACCAAGTGAACACATTCCCAGGATCTTTGAGCGTTTCTACAGGGTAGACAAGAGCGGAAGCAGAAAAGAAGGAGGGTCTGGCCTTGGCCTCTCCATCGTAAAGCATATCATTGAGGCCCACGGGGAAAAGATTTACGTGGAGAGCGTCCCTGACGTGGGTTCCGAATTCTCGTTCACACTGGAGAAAGCCGCAAAGAGCATCATTAAGGAAGGAAAGAATTAACTAGCTTTGCAGTTGGCAAACTAACAACTGCCCCGTGGGAAGCAAGAAAAAACTGCGTCGTTTTCGTGAAAATGAAGGATTCAAAAATGTGCTACAGCCTGGTAGGCAGCAAGTCCTTGACGGCGAGTTTTCCCTGAAAGGCAGTTGGAAAGAGCAATTTGGCAATCATAATCCCATAGTACTGGAACTTGGCTGTGGAAAAGGGGAATACACATTGGGATTAGCCAGACAAAATCCGGACAAGAATTATATCGGGGTAGACATCAAAGGGGCACGACTTTGGAGGGGCGCCAAAACGGCGTTGGAAGACAAACTGGAAAATGTGCTTTTTCTTCGGACCCAGATCGAGTTGATCCACCTGCTTTTCGACAAGGATGAAATCTCTGAGATCTGGCTGACCTTCCCGGACCCTCAGATCAAATATAAAAGAACGAAGCATCGGCTGACTAACCCCGAATTCCTTGAGAAATACAGATCGATTTTGATAGAAGGCGGTGAGATCCATCTCAAAACTGACAGTGAATACCTTCATGGGTATACGCTGGGTCTTTTGCAGGGAGCCGGACACGAAATTCTGTATAGCAATCACCACGTTTATCGAAACGAGGGAAGTCCGCCCGATGTGCTGAACATTCAGACTCATTACGAAAAGCAATTTTTAGAAGAGGGAAAACCTATAACTTACCTGCGTTTCAGGCTCGTATGATATGACCCATTTGATCATTCTTTTTTTTGTCACCTATTCGGCAGCGTTTATGGCCACGGTACCTCCGGGACTCCTCAATATGAATGCGGCCAAGACCAGCGTAGATAAAGGAAAGCTCAATGGGATCATATTTAGTCTAGGCGTGAGCACGGTAATCATGACCCAGGCCTATATCGCCGTGCTGATCTCAAAATTTCTCTACAGGAACCCTGAGGTTATTGATCTGCTGCTCAAAATTGCTATAGGCATCTTTGCATTTTTTGCCGTATTCTTTTTTCTGACGGCAAGGAAGAATAAGGTAAAGAAGATAAGGATGGTCAAGGTGAGTAAGAAGAACAGCTTTTTTAAAGGAATGTTGCTGGCCGCGCTCAACCTGCTCACCATACCTTATTACGCCGGTTTAAATGCCATGTGGAATGCAAGCGGCTGGATCAAATTTGAAATTTGGGATATACTCACCTTTGTATTGGCTGCGGGTATGGGATCCTTCACGGTATTATACCTGTATACGGTTTACTTCTATAAACTGGAAGCCAAAACAGACCGGTTCTCCAAAAATTCAAACTACATTTTAAGCCTTTTAATGCTCATACTGCTGACAATTACCATAATCCGGATATTCTACAGGTGATGGAGGAAAAGAGCTTTTTTGAGAAAGTGTATGAAGTGGCCAGGCAAATCCCTTACGGGCGCGTAACCTCCTACGGGGCCATTGCCAGATATCTGGGAACGGCAGGCAGTGCACGAATGGTGGGCTGGGCCATGAACGCCTCTCACACGGCAGCAGACATTCCGGCCCACAGGGTGGTAAACCGGGTTGGTCTCCTTAGCGGTAAACATCATTTTAGCGGGACTAATCTGATGCAGCAGTTATTGGAAAATGAAGGAGTTGAGGTAAAAGATGATCAGGTGGTGCATTTTGAAGATCATTTTTGGGACCCGTCACGAGAACTGTGATCAGTTGATACAGGCTTTCTGCACTGGTGAAATTGCCATTTCACGGTCCTATATACCCATAGTACAATTCAATGGCCAAACTTCCCTAATTCGGCCCTTTGCGCTATCTTTGTTAATCCATCAATCTGTATCTTATCCCGATGAAATTATCTAAACCAGATATAATAAAGGCTCTCGAAACGCTGAGTGTTCCCGGCGAAGGCCAGAATATGGTTGAAAGCGGCGCTGTTACCAATGTACAGGTCTTTGGCGATGAGGTGGTGGTGGACATCACTATTAAGAACCCCAGCCTGCAGGCCCGTAAGAAGACAGAGGTAGAGATCCTGAAGACCATTCACAAGGAAGTTTATGAGAAGGCCAAGATCACTGTCAATGTCAAGGTGGACGCCCCATCAAAACCCAAGGTCAATGAAATTAAGGGGAAACCCATCCCGGGCATTCAGAATATCATAGCCGTTGCTTCAGGAAAAGGCGGTGTTGGAAAATCTACAATAACGGCCAATCTGGCGGTTAGCCTGGCTAAAATGGGTTTTGCCGTAGGGGTTTTGGATGCTGATATCTACGGGCCTTCTATCCCAATCATGTTTGATGTAGCTAACCAGAGACCCCTGGCTGTAGATATAGGTGGCAGGTCTAAGATGAAGCCTATAGAGAATTACGGGGTTAAGGTGCTGTCCATAGGGTTTTTTACAGAACCCAACCAGGCTGTTGTCTGGAGAGGCCCCATGGCCTCAAAAGCCCTGAATCAGCTTATTTTTGATGCCCATTGGGGCAAGTTAGACTTTATGCTGGTTGATCTGCCTCCCGGTACAGGTGATATCCATTTGAGCATTATGCAATCCATGCCAGTCACCGGAGCTGTTGTAGTTAGTACCCCTCAGGAGGTGGCATTGGCTGATGCCAGAAAAGGGGTGGCCATGTTCCAGCAAGACTCAATCAACGTCCCTGTTTTGGGAATAGTGGAGAATATGGCTTACTTTACACCTGAAGAACTGCCTGATAATAAGTATTATATCTTTGGTAGAGAAGGTGCCAGGAACCTGGCCAAGGATCTGGATGTAAGACTTCTTGGTGAAATTCCCATAGTACAGAGCATCCGTGAGGCAGGTGATGTTGGCAGACCTGCTGCCCTGCAAACGGCTACATTGGTGGAAAGTGCCTTTGAAGAGCTTACAAAAAGTGTAGTTGAAGAATTAGTAAGGAGAAATAAAGACCTCCCACCTACAGAGGCTATCAAGATCACGACCATGGCAGGTTGCGCTGCCATTAAAAAGTAGTGTAGATGACTTCAGAAGAACTAAAAATGAATGTTGAGAAGGCCCTGGATGAGATCAGACCATTTCTGCAAAGTGATGGTGGCGATATCTCTTTAATTTCCATTGATGAGGACAAATCCGTTAAGGTCAGGCTCGAGGGGAATTGCGTTGGCTGCACTGTGAATCAAATGACCTTGAAGAGCGGAGTGGAAATGACCATCAAGAAGCACGCCCCACAGATCGAGCGGGTTATCAACGTTCAATAGACTGATTTCCAGTAATTCAAATACATCCGGATACTTCTTTGCGGACCGCTATATCCTTGCCTGGTAGGTATACAGGTGATGATAACGTCCCTCTTTGCCGATGAGTTCTTCATGGGTCCCCTGTTCTGCGATCCTTCCATCCTCTACTACCAGAATTTGATCCGCCTTGCGGATGGTGCTCAGCCGGTGCGCGATCACAAAGGTGGTTCGGCCCCTGGTGAGTTCTGCCAGGCTTTTCTGTATGAGCGCCTCGCTTTCCGTATCCAGGTTTGACGTGGCTTCGTCCAAAATGAGGATTTTGGGATCGGCCAGTACGGCGCGGGCTATAGCGATCCGCTGGCGTTGTCCTCCGGAAAGTTTGATACCTCTTTCCCCGATCAGTGTATTTAACCCATCTTCAAACCGATCGGTAAACTCATTGACATAAGCCGTTTCCACGGCCCTCTGTAATTGCTGCTCGGTAGCGTCAGGCCTCGGAAATAGAATATTTTCCCTGATACTGCCCTCAAAAAGGAAATCGTCTTGAAGAACCACACCCAGATGCCGCCGAAAACTCTGTAGATCCACCTGGGCAAGGTCTTGCCCATCAATGGTAACCTGACCCTCGAGCGGGGTGAGAAAACTTGCGGCCAGCCCGGCTATGGTGCTTTTTCCCGATCCTGAACTTCCTACCAGGGCTACCACGCTGCCGGAAGGCACTTCAAAGCTTACGTCGTGCAATACTTCGTTGTCTTCTTCATAGGCAAAGGAAACACCACTGAAAGCCATATTGCCTTCAATACCATTGAGAAAGATGGTGCGTTGGCCCGTTTCTGCTTCCGGTTCCAGCTGCATGAGCTCTTCAGTTCTGTCTAAACCGGCCAGAGCTTCTGTGAGCTGACTCCCAATATTGCTCATCTGCACGATTGGGGCTATCATCAAACCCAGGAGAAATGTAAAGGTGAGAAACTCTCCAATCGTAAGCTCGTCAATCATAATTTTATAGCCCCCGATACCCATGATCCCTGTAGTGGCCACCCCCAGCAGGAAGGTGGAAGAACTGGTCATAAAGGCTGTGGCTGTGAGACTGCGTTTTACATTCTGGTAGAGTTTATGTACCCCGGATTCAAATACTTTTTCCTCCTGTACCTCGGCGTTAAAGCCTTTGATAACCCGAATACCACCCAAGGTTTCGGTAAGCCTTCCCGTAACCTCGGCATTGATTTTTCCCCGGTTTCTGAAAATAGGCCTGATGATCTTAAATGCCTTCAGGGCGATCACGGCAAAGATCGCCAGCGGAATGAGTGCGAACAGGGTCATGCTGGGGCTGATATTGATCAAAAGCACCAGCGATACCACAGCAGTGACGCTTCCGCCAACCAGCTGTACCAACCCCGTTCCAATTAAATTTCGCACCCCCTCCACATCGGTCATGATGCGAGAGACGAGCTCACCGGATTTGGTATTGTCAAAGAACCTGATGGGCAGTGAAAGAACCTTTTTTTGCACCTGCGAACGCAATTCGGAGATCATGTATTGAGCTTGTACACTCAAGATCCTGGTAAGCAGGAAAGACGTCACTGCCTGAACCAAAATGGCCAGTATTACTACAGTGACTAACAGTTTTAGAAACTCTATGTCCTTATTGGGTATAATATCATCCATCAGATATTTAAGCGACAAGGGGGCAACAAAACTGGCTGCTTTGCTTATGACGATCAGCAACAAGCCGATGAGCACCAGGTTTCTCCTTGGCCAGATGATGGTTTTAAATGCGGTAAGTACGCTAACTTTTCTATCAGCCATTTAGTAGTCAGGAATAAAAAATGGACTTGCAAGTTAAATTAAAAATTACGGTTGCCTTGGGGCACAGCTTTGCGCTGCACAATTTTTAAGTTAAAATTAGCATTTGAAGCCTCCTACTATTAATTTAACAGTCCGGGTTGCCATGGCCGTCATACATGGTACAATCTAATACCATTTATATGAAATATTTCGGACTGTTCATTTTAAGCTTGCTCATTTTTGTCTCTTGCCGGCAGGAGTTAAGCGAAGAGCAAAGATGGGAAGAAAGAGCTTCCCAAGTCACTATTATGCGCGATCAGTTTGGGGTACCCCATATTTACGGCAAGACCGATGCCGATGCTGTATTTGGACTGCTTTACGCCCAATGCGAGGACGATTTCAATCGCGTTGAACAGAATTATATCTGGGCCACGGGCAGGCTTGCTGAAGTAGAGGGGGAGGAGGCCCTTTACAGCGATCTCAGGGCCAACTTGTTTATGACCGAAGAAGAAGCCAGGGAAGAATATCGCAAAAGCCCCGAATGGTTAAAGGAATTGTGCGTCGCCTTCGCAGACGGTATTAATTATTACCTGCATACCCACCCGGAAGTGAAACCGCGACTTCTGGAACGATTTGAACCCTGGATGCCCATGTATTTTAGCGAAGGGTCCATTGGAGGAGACATAGAAAGGGTAAGTATTGATAAGATCAGGGATTTATACGGTAAATCCGCTTCCATAATACCGGCAAATGAACTTCCGGTTCAGGAGGCCGAGCCACAGGGATCTAACGGAATTGCACTGGCAGGGGAACTGACCGCATCCGGCAATGCCATGTTGCTGATCAACCCGCATACGTCATTCTACTTTCGCGGTGAGGTTCATGTAGTGAGTGAAGAAGGCTTAAACGCCTACGGGGCAGTAACCTGGGGCCAGTTTTTCGTCTACCAGGGTTTTAATGAACATACGGGTTGGATGCACACCTCAACTTATACCGATGTCCTGGATGAATTTGTTGAGACTACGGAATTGAGGGATGGAGCCCTGTTTTACCAGTACGGAGATGAATGGAGACCGGTAGAATCTAAAATGATCAGTCTGAAGTACCTGTCTGATAATGAAATCCTTGAAAAAGAGTTCACCATTTTCCGCACTCATCATGGACCTGTAACCCATAAAGTGGACGGACAATTCACTGCCACCGCCATGATGTGGGAGCCGGCCAAGGCACTTACACAATCTTATCTGCGCACCAAACAGCATAGCTATGAAGACTTCCGCCGGATAATGGATATAAGGACCAATTCCTCCAACAATACGGTCTATGCTGATTCTGAAGGCAACATCGCCTATTTTCATGGAAATTTCATACCTGTCAGAGATACACTTTTCGACTATAGCAAGCCGGTACCAGGTAATGATCCTGATACGGATTGGAAAGGTCTGCACAGTGTTGATGAGAATATATTGGTGAAGAACCCTCCCAATGGCTGGATACAGAATTGCAATTCCACGCCCTACACGTCGGCGGCTGACTACAGCCCCAAACGAAAAGATTATCCAAAGTACATGTCGCTGGACCGTGAAAACTTTCGCGGGGTGCACGCCATCGAGCTTCTTAATGATGTACGCGACTATACACTAGACAGCCTCATTGCACTGGGATACGATCCCTTATTACCTGCCTTTGAGGTTCTTGTTCCGGGGCTCCTCAGTGCTTATGAAAAATCTCCCCGTGCTTATCCAAACTTAAGGGAGCCAATAAATGAATTGCGCGCATGGGATTACAGGACATCCGAAAGCTCTGTGGCCATGAGCCTGGCACATTACTACGGCACCTATTATATGAACGAAGGTTTTAGACCCTCTGATTTAAGTGAGATGGAAACGATCATCTATTTTGGCACATCTTCACCTGAAGCAGAGCGCCTTGCCATATTCGAAAAGGCTGTACAGCAGCTGGTTCGTGATTTTGGCCGTTGGGATGTAGCATGGGGTGAGATCAACCGCTATCAAAGACTTAACGGGGATATCGTTCAGGCTTTTGACGACAGTGCCCCCAGCATACCTATAGGATTTGCCTCAGGCAGATGGGGGGCCTTAGCCGCCTATGGAGCCAGATATCACAACAATACAAAAAAGATCTACGGCACACGGGGGAATAGTTTTGTGGCCGTGGTTGAATTTGGCGACCGGGTGCAGGCAAAATCCATTTTGGCAGGCGGCCAAAGCGGGGACCCTGATTCACCTCATTTTGACGACCAGGCCGAACGCTATGCCAGCGTAAATTTCAAGGATGTTTCTTATTATAAGGAGGATGTGGAAAAGAATGCCAAACGGATTTACCGTCCGGGCAGGGAATAGAGTGAATTAACGATTATTCCTGTACGACGATAAGGGACGCTTTAGAACCGGTTGATAACAACCATTTATTAGAATAGATCAATTGTCCGTTTTCATCATAGACATCTACCTGCGCCGTATTAGGTCCTGAAGACCCCTGGTTCAGGGCCTGGAAATCGAGCCGGTTAAATCCTTTGTCAAGATTGAGATTAATCCCTTTAAAACTTCCGGTGAGCAATATATTGGGTTCTACTACAACGCCATTGGCCATTACCTTCACCCGGTCTCCATCTACATACTCGTGGTCTCTGCACACCACACCAATGAATTTGGAGCTGGTCTTTACATCGCCCAGGTACATATCGCCAAAATGTTTATTGGAATTGGCCTTATTCCCTTCGCCAATCTTGGTATCCAGTTCAAGATCATGGCCGGCCTGTTTCAACTCATCGTCTGGCAACATTTTTACTACCCTTTCAGACTCTTTCAGGTCTGTATTAAGGTCCTTTTCGTAGACCGAGGGGATCTTGAGTGCTGTTTTACTCTGGGGATCGCTCTTGATATCGAGCTTGTTGCTTGCTTCAATATTCAGCTGCTGGCTTTCAGGCAGATCTGTCTGCGCCCATAAAGCCGAGGCAAATAATGAAAAAATTATCAGTGAAACGAAGCGATTCATAGCCCTTCCTTTGGACTGTAAAAGTAGCAAATACCTTGCCACAGGCTGATAAATTGCTGTTAAATTCGATGAAAGTGTCGGCGAAATACAGGCTTGTAGAGCCTTATTGATCCTGGTCTTTTGGGCTTTCCCAGTATTGAGGACGTGTATCGTCTGTGCGTTGATGCCAGTAATCAGGGGTAACTTTCCTGCCGTCAAATGTTCTAAGGCGTCGTTGATAGACCCAAATGGTCGGATTGAAAACCATATCTGTAACACCTACGGTATAAAGTGTTGAATCTTCCTCGGTAGCCTTTTTTTCCTCCTGCATAAGAACCTCAAATCCATTGTGTTCTAAGAGCTTTTTCAGGAATTTTGCTCGATCTAAACTAACCTTTTTTTCAACGAATGTAACTCTCACATCGTCAATACTGCCAAAAAGATGACTGCCTCCAAGCCCCATGTGGTTAATTTAAGAGTTGAATACTGAGTTCGTAAATATAATCATATACCGGACTGTAAACGCCAAGTACCAGTATACCCACCACGGTAATTGACAATCCCATCTTCATATACAGGGTACTGTTGAAAAATGGAATGGCATGCTCACTTTTTCTCAGGAACATAGCCCTTACCACCAACAAGTAGTAGTACAGCGAAATGGTGACGTTAACTACGGCCAGAAAGACCAGCCAGTAAAAGCCCTGGCTGGCTGCAGCGGTAAAGAGGAAAAATTTACCAAAAAAACCGGCCACAGGTGGTATTCCTGCCAATGAGAACAAAGCCAGCATCATCACCAGGCTCAGTCTGGGATTTGTGCGGTACAAACCTTCGTAATCGCTCATAGCCTCCTTGCCAGTTTGATTATAAATGGCCTGAACCACGCCAAATGCAGCCAGGTTAGAAAAGACATAGATCAAAACAAAGTATATGACGGTGGCCATACCCATTGAGGTTCCTGATATGATGCCCAGGAGGATAAAGCCCGCCTGTGCTATGGACGAGAAGGCCAGGAATCTCTTCATATTCTGCTGTCGCAGCGCAAAGAGGTTTCCGATGAACATGGTAGCTACTGCCAGGGCGTAGATGACATTTTGCCAAACCTCTACCAGAGATTTCAGGACCGTAAATAAAAAAATGGTCAGAATGAATACTGCCGCACCCTTGGATATGACCGACAGATAGGACGCAATACTTATGGGGGCCCCTTCGTATACATCGGCAGTCCAGAAATGAAAGGGCACCAGCGAGATCTTAAACGCCAGGCCGGTGAAAAAGAGCACGATACCCATCAGGGTTAATGGGTTGCTGTTGAGGGTCAGGACGATCTCATCAAAATAAATGGATCCGAGCGTGGCATAGATCATCGAGATGCCAAAAAGTGAAATACCCGAGGCCAGGGCAGAAGAAAGGATGAGTTTTATACCCGATTCACTGGAAGCGTGCTTCGTTATTTCATAAGCGGCCAGTGCTGCGATGGGCAGGGTAGAAAGCTCCAGGCCCAGGTAGAACATCAGGAAATCCCCGGAGGAGATCAGAAAATACATCCCGGAGAGGGAAGAGAACATGAGCACAAAAAATTCGGGACCCTTATGCTCGTGCAGCAGTTGATTGCGAATCCAATCTGCAGACTGCAGCAATAGGATCAGCACACCGATATTGAGAATGTTCTTGGACAGCTGGATCAAAGCGTTGGTCTTAAACATCCCTCCAAACAGGGACCCTTCCTCCAAGGGCAAAAATCCGATAAGCGTATGAATGCCAAATAGGAAAATTGCCAGGTGAACGGCACTCTCTTTTTTATTCCTTGGAAGAATTATCTCGGCAACCAGGATCGCAAGGGCAATGAGCAGCAGTACTACTTCATGTCTCATGATCAAAAAATTGCTCCAATTCATAGATCAGTTTATTTGCATTCAACTATACAAGACCCTGCAAGAACGGTTGCAGGCTTTCAAATATCAATTCACTCAGCCACAACGGCGCCACGCCAATGGCAATAATAGGCAATAACAACAGCAGTATCCCTGCCCGCTCATACCACCTGACTTTTTCAAAATTTAAATAGGAGTCATTCTGAACAGGTCCCATCAACATGATACCCACTACGCGCAGGATGTAAACCGCTGTGACCACTATGGCTGATACAGCAATTACTGTAGCGATGCGGTAATAGATGTTTTCATGTTCAAAGGCTCCGACGAAGATGTTCATTTCTGCGACAAACCCACTGAACCCCGGTAAGCCCAAAGAGGCGAGTCCTGCTATGACATAGGTGGCTGAGATCATGGGAATGACTTTCAAAAGCCCGCCCATTTTCCTTACATCTCGCGTATGCGTTCTTTCGTAGATCATCCCGATCAGCGCAAAGAAAAGAGCCGTCATAAAACCATGGGAGAGAGACTGAATAATGGCGCCGTTCCAGGCCGTTTTATTGAACATCAACAAGGCAAACAGCACCAGGCCCAAATGACTTACAGAAGAGTAAGCATTGATATACTTCAGGTCTGTCTGCCTGATGGCTGCAAAGGCCCCATAAATGACTCCGAAGGCCGAGAGTATGATAAAGATCCATGACCAGTCTAAAGCGCCTTCAGGCAATACATAGAGTGCTACTCTAAAGACTCCGTAGGCCCCTAATTTCATCAGCACGCCGGCGTGCAGCATGGATACTGCCGTAGGTGCCGATGCGTGGCCGTCCGGCGACCAGGTGTGAAAGGGAAAAAGCGCTCCAATAACCGCAAATCCTACGAATGTAAGTGGGAAGAATACTTTTTGGGCCTCATAAGGGATATTCGCCGATGCCAGTTCCAATATGTTGAAAGTGAAGCCCTGCCCAGCTGTATCTGAATTGAAATATATACCAAGTATGCCTACCAGCAATACGGCTGAAGCGCCCATGAGCATCAGGGTGAGTTTCATGGCCGAGAATTCCTTGCGTCCGGATCCCCAAATGCCGATCAGCAAATACATAGGAATGACCGCCAGTTCGAAGAATACGAACATCATGAAGAGGTCCAGGCTTATAAAAAAACCATAGACCCCCGTGGCAAGGACTATCAGTGAAATAAAGAATTCCTTCGGCAGATCTTCCATCTTCCAGGAGATAAAGACACCGGCCAGCACAACAATGCTGGTAAGCAGAAGCAGGGTAACCGATATTCCATCTACCCCGACGCTGTAGTGAATATTAAAAGGTTCAAACCACACGATGTCTCGGGTGAAAAGCATGATGTCTGAATGCAGCGCCCTTTCTTTCATATAGGCAAAAACCAGGTGAATGGCCATACCCAGTTGTACTACGCTTCCTGCCAGGGAAATTAGGCGGGCCTGCTCCAGCTTACGTGCAAAGATCAAGACCGCAATGGTTAGGAAGGGTATGAGAAGAAAAAGCGATAAGATATCCATATTTCTTTGCTAATCAGTCCAGAAGTATACAAATACAACAATGATGACCAATACTCCGGCCACCAGGGCCATCGCGTAGTCTTGTACTTTTCCGGATTGTAATCCTTTGATTTTTTGTGAGCCTTTAACCGTGCTGTTGCCAATTCCAACCATGGTGCCATCTACATAATTCCTGTCGAATTCAGCGGCGGGTTCGGCCACTCTTTTGAACAATATTTTTTTGGTGATGAATAAATAGACTTCATCTATATAAAATTTACCATATGCCCAGTGGTACAAGGTTCCCAGACTTTTTGAGAACCTGTCCGGCAGATTGTTCTCCCTTTTGTAGAACCGCCATGCCAGGCCAATGCCAAGCAAGCTGACCACCACGGCAATAGCAGCCAGGGACCAATGCAATTCTGCCTCAAATGGACTCCTATCGGGTGAGATGAAACGGCTGAAAGGAATAAATCCAACAGTAGCAGATAATACAGCCAGTACAATCAACGGTCCGGTCATAGAAGAGGGTGATTCCCTGGGAACGTGCTCGTATTGAGGATCCCTGTTCCAGAATATTCCAAAATAAATCCGGAACATGTAAAAGGCTGTCAGCCCGGCGACCAGAAGACCTATCACATAGAGAATTTTATCATAATTATAAGTGGCAGCTAAGATTTCATCCTTGCTCCAGAATCCCGCAAGTGGAGGTACCCCGGCAATGGCCAGTGCGGCTATCAGGAATGTGATATGGGTAATGGGCATGTGTTTCCTGAGTCCGCCCATGTCTTTCAGGTAATTGCTGTGTACTGCGTGAATAACAGATCCTGCGCATAGGAAGAGCAATGCTTTAAACATGGCATGGGTGAAGAGATGGAAGAGGGAAGCCATATAGCCCAGGCCCTCCTGGCCTTCAAAGCCGGAAACACCTAAAGCCAGCATCATATAGGCCAACTGGGACATGGTAGAGTAGGCCAGTACCCTTTTGATATCATTTTGGGTCAGCGCTATGATGGCGGCAAACAGAGCTGAAAAGGCGCCTACAAATGCAACCACCTGCAAAATGACCCCGTTCTCTACAAAATAGTACATCGGGAACATCCGGGCCACCAGATAGATCCCGGCAACCACCATGGTAGCGGCATGTATCAGCGCCGAGACCGGCGTAGGCCCTTCCATGGCGTCCGGTAACCAGATGTGCAAGGGGAACATAGCAGATTTTCCTGCACCCCCGCAAAATATCAGCAGGAGTCCCCAGCTTAGTACTGAAAGCCCCATAAATGAAGACGAGGCCCATCCGAGGATCGGACTACCCTCAGGATTATTCAATGTCTCAAAATCATAAGTGCCGGTGTAATAGCCGATGACAAGGATGCCTATCAGGAATCCCAAATCTGCAAAACGCGTCACAATAAATGCTTTTTTGGCGGCTGCTACTGCTGATTCCCTGGTGTAGTAGTATCCGATCAATAAGTAGGAAGAAACACCTACCAGTTCCCAGAAAATGTAGATCTGGAATAAATTGGTGGCCAGGACTAATCCGTACATGGAAAATGTGAAAAGGGCCAGGAAGGCATAAAATCTTGTAAATCCTTCATCGCCTTTCATATAACCGAGGCTGTAGATATGCACCATAAGTGAAACGACCGAAACTACCACCAGCATCATCACCGATATAGGATCTACCAATACGCCCATGTCTATACTGAGACTGTCAGTAAAGTTCATCCAGACGGTTTTCCAAACCAATGTTTGATAAGATTCTCCGTTATAACCAAGCACAAAAAAATAGTCGTACGCGGTCTTAAAAGTGAGGAGGGTAGTGACCAGTAATCCCGCAATACCGATATATCCCGATACCGGTGCCTTAATCCTCTTGTACAATAAACCCAGGGTCAAAAAGACCAGGAGAGGGATCAGCGGAATAAGGATTACAAGGTTCAGGTTCATAGGTTTCTGTATCAGTATTTCATAGTTTCCACATCTTTCACTTCCACCGAGCTGATCTGTCTGTAGAGGTTGATGATGATGGCCACGGCCAGGGCGGTTTCAGCGGCTGTAACAGCAATGATAAAAATTGAAAATATCGCTCCCTGCAGCATATCGGGATACAGATATTTATTGATCACCACAAAATTTACCACCGAGGCATTGAAAAGCAACTCGACGGAAATAAGGATGGAGATCAGATTTTTACGTGTGATAAAACCGTAAACCCCTATGAAAAAAAGAATGGTTGTAACGGTAAGTATCTCATATAGGCTGACACCTGGAATCATGTGGTTTGGTTATGGTTATTGCTTAATTTTTTTCCTTTGGCGATGACAATGGCCCCAATCATGGCAGCTAAGAGCAATACGCTAATCACTTCAAATGGGAGTATAAATCCACCTTCACCGTAATTCAGAAGTTTTTCTCCTATTTCTTGAGTATAAATGGTTCTGGAATTCTCTATGACCTTAAATTCATAGCCGTAAATGGTATAAAGGAAGATCCCGATCCCTATGATAGATAGGAAAGCTGTTAGGATGCGCTTGCCCGGTGAAGCTATTTCCAGACGCATCTCAATATGGTGAACAAGCAACACTGAAAAGATGATCAGGACAATAATCCCACCTGCATAGACTGTGAGTTGAATAGCTGCCAGCAAATTGTAGTCGATAAGGAAAAAAATACCGGCCACACTGATGAGAACAAAGGCCAGGTAGATCACTGAACGCAGCATTTTTCTGCTGCTCACCGAGGCAATGGCAAAGAAGATGATCACCAGGGCTAATACGTAAAATATAATTCTCTCCATAGGCTAATCTTCCACACCCGCTCTTAATTTGGAACCGGGTCTGTTCAGTACCCGGGTAAGCTGCGTTCTGTCATAGACCGAATTCTCAAAGTTTTGTCCCCATTCAATGGCATCGGTCGGACACACATCTATACAGAGTCCGCACATGGTGCATAAGCTAAGGTGGTATACAAAAGTGTCTATTTTCTTCTTTTTTTTGCCTGAGTACTCGTCTATACCCCGGTCCCAGATGATCTCAATAGTCCCGTTAGGACAGGCAATTTCACATTTCTGGCAACCTGTACAGGCGTGTTCATTATTCTCATCGTGTGGCATGATCACCTCGCCCCTGAATCGATCAAACATCTTGAGCGTATCCCGATTATCAGGATATTGCTGTGTGATAGCCCCCTTCCTCGAGTTGAGGAAATACTTGCCTGTAACGCTCATTCCTTTTAAAAGGGTTTTTATACCGTGGAATATTTCAGAGAAATAGCTCATCTTACTAAAATTGAATAGTTAAGTTCAACCAGATCAACAAAGCCATCAGTACGATATTCATCAGATTGATCGGCAGCAGGTATTTCCATTCTAAGGTCAGCAGCTGATCAATGCGCAACCTGGGAAAGGTCCAGCGGAACCACATCATTAAAAACACCAGAATCAATGTTTTGAGGAGGAACCAGAATACCCCGAGCCAGGGCAGGCTATCTGTTATGCCAAAGGGTGATAACCAGGCTCCAAAGAATACCGTGGTGGCAATAGCACATATAATGAACATATTGATGAATTCGGCCAGGAAAAAATAGGCGAAT
>JBPEXP010000492.1:0-4013 GCA_052031475.1 Flavobacteriaceae bacterium
ATGTGCTGTTGGACGGGGAGATCCTATATGCCTTAGGTGATACCTTATTCACTGTAAAAGCACCTTATATCGTAAATATTCCGCCGATGGTGCCTCACGCGTTTAAAAACATCGGCGACAAGACGGCCAACCTCGTAGTAATATTCCCAACCAACGTATGGAAGTATGATGTCTTAGACTACTTCCCATTTGAACATAGTGCGGTCAACGGAAAATAAGGCTTCGCTGAATAAATGTAGCCTTTTCTCATTGATGAATAAAAAAGCAGCAGTTTTCTGCTGCTTTTTGTTTTTTAACACTAACTATCCTGTCTTCGACAGGCTCCTTACTAAACTGACATAAATAGGTTGCCTGCACTTTTTGACTGTTTCGGTTGTTAGAAAATTTGGAATTGAGGAAAGAAAAATCTCAGAACAAGTATATTTTCGCTAAAATAGTTGTTAGAGCTTATGAAGGAAGACCATAAAAAGATATATCCCGAAAGCCTGGCCTTTGAAATTGAAAAAGCCCTGGAATACTACCCGCAATTAGCAGCGGTAAAGATCATCTTTAAGTTCAAAAAGAAAATTAAAAAGTCCATCATGCTGGCGCAACCCACCTATGGGAGTTTTTTCAGGGCCAGGAAAAACAGGAGTTATATCATCCTGATGAGCCAAAAATTCAGGATCGGTGATAAATATTTTGAAACCAAGAACATACCTTCTGAGGTGCTCATAGGCTGGATAGGACATGAACTGGGCCATATTATGGACTATGAACAAATGTCCAAGACCGAACTTATTTTGTTTGGGATCAAGTATTTGTTTTCTGTGAAGAGCATACAATCTGCGGAGCGGGCTGCAGATACATTTGCGGTGAGTCAGGGGATGGGTGATTATATTCTTCGCACCAAGGATTTTATATTAAATCACGCAGAACTTTCCGATGCGTATAAAGAGAGGATCAGAAAGCTTTATATAAGTCCGAGAGAGGTCATGGAACTCATTGAACAGAGGCAGTCTAGCTAGTGGCCATTTGCTTATCGACAAAGTTTTCCCATTCTTCAAATTTTTCTTCGCCCATGACCCGTTCCATTTTTACCTGGCCGCCCTTCTTTTTATTATGGGCATTCCATTCATAAAAGATGTTGGCAGGTATGAGTTTTACCCTGACGCCTTCCAGGGCCTTGCTCCGGGCAACCTTGTAATTTTTGTTGGCATTTTTGAGAAATTCATCAAGGGCTTTGGCTACCTGGTCCGGATCAGTATCCAGTTCAGTGCCCAGGTACCAGTGATGATAAAATTCACCATCCTCAGCGCGTTTGGCACAAATGGTATATTCCGAAATCTCCGTGCTGAACGTATCTTCCAAAGAACGCATGGCGTCGTCCATCTTGTTAACCGAGAGCTGGGAACCCACCGTATTTAAGAAGAACTTGGTACGTCCGGTTATTTTTATCTCGGCGCGTTCTAAATCAGTAAACTCAATGGTATCGCCGATCACATATCGCCAGGCGCCACCTACAGTACTGATAATTAAGACATAATCCTGTCCTAATTCTACTTCTGAAATATCTATCGAGGGAGCATGAGCCTTCAAAGAGCCGTCTTCATTGATGTATTCCGGTAAAAAGGGAACAAATTCAAAATAGATACCATTATCTGTGATCAATTGCATGGAAGTGGTCTCGGGACGAACCTGGCAGGCCATGAAACCTTCGGAGGCTAAATAAGTATCAATTACTGTTACAGGCTTGCCCATTAAAGCGTTGAAACTTTTTTCATATGGTCCGAAGGCAACGCCACCAGAAGTATAGACCTGAAGATTGGGCCAGATTTCGTGAATATGATTGAGTCCGTGATGGGAAATCACCTTTTCCAGCATCAATTCAATCCATGAAGGGATACCGCTTAAAGCGCCTATATCCCAATCTTTCGCTTTTTCCGCAATTTTTTGGACACGCTCATCCCAATCATCTATCCTGGCAATTTCTTTGCCGGGCTTGTAATAACTTTGAAACCAGTAGGGGATATTGCTCGCACTAATTCCGCTGATCTCTCCTTCCAGGTGGTCGTCACGCTGTTCCAGGTCTGTAGAACTGCCCAGCATCATAATTTCCTTTTCAAAAAAGTCTGCGGATAAATCAAAATTTTTAAGTGCTAATATCTGCTGGATCCCTGCATTTCTAATAGCCGAGATCATATCGTCAGTAACCGGTATGCGCTTACTGCTTTTTCCTGTAGTACCAGAACTGAGTGCAAAATAGGATGGCATTCCCGGCCAGGTAACATCTTCTGTGCCTTCGTGAAGTTTAGACCACCACTCTGAATGGATCTTATTGTAATCAAAATAAGGAACGCGGTCTGCATAGGCTTTTTGTGGATCTGATGAATTGCGCAGCCTGTTAAAATCAAAATGTTGGCCAAAAAGAGTGTTCTCTGCCTTTTCCAGAAGTTCCATGAGCACTTTTTTCTGAGCATTTTTAGGATCTTCGGATTTTATGAAATAATCGGCAATGGAGATCGTACTCTTGATAAGTTTACCTATGATGGCCATGAAGCTTTAATTTAGTTATCGGTTTAAAGACTTATTTGCTGTTTCAATCTAGTCTAAGACCTTATTCAGGATAAAGGCTACACCAAATTTGGTCAAATCTGCAAGGAGATCACTTTCACCATTCAGGGTATGCATTGGCGGGGTTGCAGGACCATTCTTTAAGAGTTTTAATTCCTGCCAGCTGATCTGCCTCTCCAGATCCAATCGTTTCAGATCTAGTTTCACATCTTTATATGTATTGTACGTTTTCATTCTAATCAAAAAATTCTTTAGACAGCTTCCTCACCACAAGATCGGTGATCTTAGACCGGTATCCGTATAGGATGAGGGCCATCAAAATCACAAATCCGCCAATGATACTACAGGCCATGATGTAGCTGCCGGTGGCTTGGCCAAGGGCAAGAACTCCTGCTGTAGTTAATAGAACCAGGCTCACTAGTCCCAGACCACCTATGAACAGCACCTTGCAAAAGGCAGACGTGGCGATGACCATTTGCTGAAATACTTTTAACTTATAGTATTCCTGGGTCTGGTGCAAAAAATCTTCGCCGTGTCTCGCTGCCTTTGTGGTAGTATGATGAATGGTTTTAAGAAGTCCCACTACGATGTTTTTTGAAGTCTCCTGTTTTTCTCTTTCAGCTGCTTTAATTTTCTTTCCAGTGATGTGATCACATCTTCTGTTTTATAACTGGCATTGGAAAGTAAGTGTTCCATTTTAGTATCCAGATTGTCTTTCTGTGTATCCAGGGAGTTGACTACTGTATTCTTCAGTTCTTCAGCACCTTCAACCAGGGCATTTTTGGTGTCAGTTACCTTTTCACTAACCCTTCTCCTGGTGTTCACACCTTTGTCTGGTGCATATAAAATTCCAACGATGGCGCCAACTGCGGCACCTGCCAAAACTCCGAGAAATGTATTTGTATTATTGCTCATATTGATAAGTTTTAAAGGTTAACAATTAATTTCAATACAAATTTCAGTCTATGATGCCAACTATGTTGACTCATTTGATTTTTTGATTGACTGAAAAAATAAATGAAGTTCATAGTGATCTATTATTAAAGAGTACCGTGAGATAATTATCAAGTGTTATTTAGAATTCGATATTAATAGTAATTTGGAAAAGTTCAGCATGTGCTGACCACCGTTGTAAAATTCCATTGCTTTGCGTATGAAAACCGCTAAACTGCTGAAGGCAATTTTAGATCAACCTGATAAGGCCATCAGTCATGTAGGTCTCATTTATGTCTATGACAAAGACTTGTCTATTATTAGGGTAGGTAATCAGCTGCCATTCATTTACCAACTGAGGAATGGAAAGAAAATAACCACAAAAGAAGAACTTGATCGAATCTCATCATTGTCCATACCTCCTGGATGGGATAAAGTATGTATTACTCACATAGTAAATGGCCATATTCAAGCTATTGGCAGGGATAAGAAGTCCCGAAAGCAATACAGATATCATCCTTTGTGGA
>JBPEXP010000005.1:0-18043 GCA_052031475.1 Flavobacteriaceae bacterium
GCAAAAGCTCCGCAAGCAACACCCGGTCAAAGACTTCATTGATGGTATAGGCAATGCCGGCAATCATCACGGGAAGGCCATATTTGAGCATTTTTCGCCATATCCGGTAATCAAACTGCCACCGCTGTAAGAAATAAACCCGCCCCAATAACAACAAGGTTACTGCACTGGCCACCAGGTTGGAAATAAAAATGTATGAAATCTCAAAATCGGGAACATACATCAGATTTAAGAGGCTTTCCGGATTGGTTTTAGCCAGGCTTGGCAGCAACAGTAAAAAGAACAGGTTCAATCCCAGATTGATGCTCACATTGCAAATCTTGATCAGTGCATATCTCAGGGGTTTTTCCTTAGCCCTCAACCAGGCAAAGGGGATAATCACCAGGGCATCCAGTCCAAGAATAAGAATGACGTACTTGATAAATTGGTATTCCACATTCAACCACTCAGCCAGAGATTCCTGGAATAGAAAGGCAAATACAACAAAGATGGAGGTAGTTGCCAGCAAAGACAACAAGGAAGTTGAAACCACCTGGTTCTTTTCGCTTTCCTTATTGAAAAACCTGAAAAATGCGGTCTCCATCCCATAGGCAAGGAAGACGTTAAAGATGGCAAACCAGGTAAAGATCAGTGTTACTTCGCCATAAGACCCCGGGGGCATAACCCTGGTATACAAGGGCACTAAAAGAAAGGAAAGCATCCTGGGTAGCACGGTGGCCAGTCCGTAGATGAAGGTGTGCTTAAAGAGTTTTTTAAATAAGCTCAACAGCTCAGTGATTAGGAAGGTCTCTAAATTAGGTATTTAAAGCCTCCTGACAAAGATAGTAAAGCCGATACTTAGGCTTCATTGAAGAAGAGGAGAAACTTAGGGCGTATTAATTGTTGAGTGCCTCTGCGCCGCCAACGATCTCGAGGATCTCATTGGTAATCGCTGCCTGGCGTGCCTTGTTGTAATTCAGGGTCAACTCTTCTTTTAATTCCTTGGCGTTGTCTGTAGCCTTGTGCATCGCTGTCATTCTCGCTCCGTGTTCACTGGCGTAAGAATCCCTTATAGCCTTGAACAGCTGGGTCTTTAACGACTTGGGTATGAGCTGCAATACGATCTCCTCCGAAGAAGGTTCGAAAATATAATCGGCGGCCGCTTCATTCTCGGCATTTTGAGAAACCAGGGGTAAGAATTGTTCCTTGGTAACAATTTGTGTGGCCGCATTCTTAAATCTGTTGTAAACAAGCAGGATCTGATCAAACTCACCTTCGGCGTACATCCTCATCAGGTCCTCCGCAATGAGGGCTACATTGTGAAATGTCAGATCATCGTAAACAGCACTGTGATTTGCCACAATGCGGTGCTTTTTACGCAAAATGTCATGGGCCTTTTTCCCGATGGTTATCACGGCAGCTTCTTTGTCCGCGAAGTCGCCTTCGATCATCGAACTGCATTCCTTTATAACGCCCGAATTAAAGGCGCCGCAAAGTCCCCTGTTTGAAGTTATAGCGACAATAAGCACCTTCCGTATTTCCCTCTGATCTGCATAGGCACTCATCCCTTCAGATTCTAGGTTGCCGCTGAGGCCCTGGAGCAATTCAGTCAGTTTATTCGCATAGGGCCGCATGGCGGTGATGGCATCCTGTGCCTTCTTCAATTTAGCGGCAGATACCATTTTCATCGCGCTGGTGATCTGCATGGTAGAAGACACCGATGCGATCCTACTTCGAATTTCCTTTAAATTGGCCATATACTGCTAAGCGTGCGTTGCTTTTAATTAATACTTCTCCACCAGGTCCCTGCAAACCGCAGTCAGGGTGTCTGTAACTTCATCTGTTAGCTTGCCCTGCTTCAGGGTATCCAGAACATCCCTGTGCTTGGCTTTTAGGAATTCCAGATAATCTCTTTCAAATTCCTTTACCTTCTCTACAGGAACTTTCTTGAGCAGGTTTTTAGAACCTGCAAAGATGATAGCCACCTGCTCTTCCACGGTAAAAGGATCTGCCTGGTCCTGTTTGAGTATCTCCACGTTTCTGCGTCCTTTTTCAATGACGTTCATCGTAGCCGCATCCAGGTCTGATCCGAATTTTGCAAAAGCTTCGAGTTCACGGAACTGAGCCTGGTCTAACTTAAGTGTACCGGCAACTTTTTTCATCGACTTGATCTGTGCAGAACCACCAACCCTACTCACCGAAATACCTACGTTGATCGCAGGTCTAACACCTTGGTTAAACAGGTCTTTCTCAAGGAAGATCTGTCCGTCTGTAATGGAAATTACATTGGTAGGAATATAGGCCGATACGTCGCCCGCCTGTGTTTCAATGATCGGAAGTGCTGTAAGAGATCCGCCTCCTTTCACCTTCTTCTTTAGGAAGTCTGGCAGGTCGTTCATGTTCTTGGCCACGTTGTCATCATCAATGATCTTAGCCGCTCTTTCCAGCAATCGGCTGTGCAGGTAGAAAACGTCACCCGGATAGGCTTCCCTTCCCGGAGGTCTTCTCAAAAGAAGCGATACTTCCCTGTAGGCTACAGCCTGCTTTGAAAGGTCGTCATAGATGATCAGGGCCGGTCTTCCGGTATCCCTGAAATATTCACCGATGGCTGCTCCTGCCATAGGGGCATATACCTGCATGGGCGCAGGATCAGAAGCGTTGGCTGCTACTATTGTCGTATAGGCCAGTGCTCCTTTGTCTTCCAAAATCTTAGCTATACCGGCCACGGTAGAAGCTTTCTGACCAATGGCCACATAGATACAATAAACGGGCTCACCCGCATCGTAAAATTCTTTCTGGTTGATGATCGTATCGATACATACCGTAGTCTTCCCGGTTTGCCTGTCGCCAATGACCAACTCGCGCTGGCCTCTACCGATCGGGATCATGGCGTCAATGGCCTTAACTCCTGTCTGAAGTGGTTCATTCACAGGCTGCCTGTAGATAACACCGGGAGCTTTTCTCTCCAGGGGCATATCGTGCAATTCTCCTGAGATAGGGCCTTTTCCGTCGATAGGGGTCCCCAGGGTGTTCACTACACGTCCTACAATACCTTCGCCTACTTTGATCGAAGCAATTCGTTGTGTTCTCTTAACCGTATCGCCTTCCTTGATCTCCTTGGAAGGTGCCAGCAATACTACCCCTACGTTGTCTTCTTCCAGGTTCAGTACAATGCCTTCCAACCCTCCTTCAAATTCAAGCAGCTCCCCGTATTGGGCGTTTGATAGACCATATACCCTGGCAATACCATCACCTACCTGTAATACGGTTCCTACCTCGTCCAAAGAAGCGCTAGCTTCAAATCCTGATAGTTGTTCTTTTAAGATTGCTGATACTTCAGCGGCTTTTACTCCTGCCATAATCTGTAATTAAATATCGCTTTGACCAGCCGGCCAATTAACTATTTGTAAATTCTCTTTTTAAGTTGCTGAGTTGGTTAGCAATACTCGCATTAAATTGCATATCGCCAACCCTGAGGACAAAACCCCCAATAATATTTTCATCAACCGTATTTTCAAGCGACACCTTGTTTCCTGTCAGCCTTTCAACACGGTCTAATATTTCTTCTTCCAAATCTTTGCTCAAGGGTACGGCAGTAGTGATCTCTGCTATCTTCTCGCCCTTTAATTGATCATTCAGGAAAATAAACTTGCTCGCCACCTCACCCAACAGGTTGATCCTTTTGTTGTCTACTAACAAGACGATCAGGTTCTTGGTGATTTTTTCCGATTGATCAAAAACGCTAAGCAGTACATCTTTCTTCTGGTCGGTTCTTAAGACCGGGCTACCCAGAACATCGCGCAACTCAGGATTGCCATCCAGAGTTTCCAGGATAAAGCGCATATCTGCCTCCACCCCTTGTGTAGCTTTGGATTCCAAAGCGTATTCCAGGGCGGCCTTCGCGTAGCGTACTGCTGCTCTTGATTCGTTCATAAATCCTTAATCCAGTTTTATTTCGCCCAGCATGTTGTCTACAAGCTTCAATTGCTTGTCTTTGTTAGACAACTGCTCCTTGATGATCTTTTCGGCTATGTTTACAGAAAGTTCCGCCACCTGGTTCTTGATGTCAGAAACGGCGGCTTTCTTTTCGCTTTCAATGGTAGCCTGGGCCTGCTTGATCATTTTCTGACCTTCAACCTGAGCCTGCTCTTTGGCATCTGCCACGATCTTCTCTTTGATCTCCCTGGCTTCCTTTAACATAGCTTCGCGTTCTGCACGTGCCTCTTTCAGAAGTTTCTCACTGTCTGCCGTTACATTCTGCATTTCCTTCTTGGCTTCTTCGGCAGCGGCCAGGGCATTTTTAATCCCTTCCTCACGGTCGTTCACGGCATTGAGGATAGGCTTCCAGGCATAGCGCCAAAGCAATAATACCAGGGCGATGAACAAAAGCGTCTGCCAGAAAAATAGGCCTATCGAGAATTCTTCTATTAACTGTTCCATACGATTTTCTACTTAGCTGTTTAATTTTAATTCTAAGCAGGCAATCGCAACCAACCGTTGCGACTGCCTGTTTTTGAGATCTTAGCTTTCTGCAGTTGCAAAGAGTGCAGCAAAACCAATACCTTCAATCAGAGCCGCTACAATAAGCATAGCTGTCTGAATCTTTCCATAAGCCTCAGGTTGTCTCGCAATAGCTTCCATGGCCTGGCCACCGATCCTGCCGATACCCACACCTACGCCGATTACGATAAGTCCTGCACCTACAATTCTTGGAATTGACATAGTTATATAATTAATAATTAAACAATCAAACTCAGTGTGCCTCTGCGTGCTCGTGCTCTTCAGAAGCAAATCCGAAATACAATGCCGACAGCATTGTGAAAATGTAGGCCTGTAAAAGCGCTACCAGTATTTCTATGATAGATATGGCAAAGGCCAGCCCGAAAGACAGGCTGCTGCCAATCCAGTTCTTAAAAAGGAACATCAGTCCGATCAAACTCATGATCACTATGTGTCCTGCCTGCATGTTGGCATACAAACGGATGAGAAGCGAAAAGGGTTTGATAAACAGCCCGAGCAATTCAATGGGCACTAAAATGATATATAAAGGGATCTTTGCGATCCATGGCATGGAATCACCTAGCGGATCAAAAAGGTGTTTCCAATAGGTCCCTGTTCCAGTTAAATTTGTCAGTAAGAATGTGAGAATGGCCAGAGCTGTAGTTATGGCGATATTCCCGGTAACATTCACTCCCAGCGGAGTTAGGCCGAACATATTTAAGAACCATATAAAAAAGAAGATGGTCAATAAGAACGGCATATATTTCTTGTAGCGCTTTTCACCAATGGTGGCAATTGCAATATCATCGCGTATATAGAGGATAACCGGCTCGAAGAAGCGTCCGATTCCCCTGGCAATGCCCTCGTTTTTCTTGTAAGACACCGCAAGGCCCCTGAATAGTAAGAACATCAGGAAACCGGTAATTAGGATCATTACAACGCTTTTAGTAATGGAAAAGTCGAGCGGCTTAACATTAGTCGGATGGTGTTCCTCATCGTAGTTGATAGTCCCTTCACTGTCTGTCCGGTAAATTTTGCCGTGATAGAGCCTGTAGTATTGATCACCCACTGAAGCTATGGTTTCTCCATAATGGAACTTGGAGGAAGAGAAGACCACCAGGCCGTCGTCCCAGAGAATAACCGGTAGCGGGAAACCAACGTGGTGTTTTACGCCCTGATCATCTGTATATGAGAATAAGGAGAAATCATGAGAATCTTTTAAGTGATGGATGATGTACTCGTCAATCTCGGTCTTGAGGTCTTTTCCCTCTCCTTCATTCTGGGGATCCGATTCAGAGGCCCAAGCAGATCCTCCGGAAAAGAGTAAAATAATGGAAAAAAAGATGCTATAAATCAGGTTTCGTAAAACGTCCATGATACGGGCTCTAAAAATCGGTGCAAATGTAAACTTTTCTACCAAAAAGAAAAAAGCATTTAGCCCATTTATTTTAAAGCTTTCCATGGGCCTAAAGGGCTTTTGTTCAAGGCTGTGAACGAAGCAGTCTGGCCAGGGCAAAGGTCTCTGCTGTCAGGGAGGCCAGATAGGGCACAAAAAAGAGAAAAAATTCCACTTTGCTAAGCTGTCCGTCCTGCTTAAACAAAGGATCAAAAATCAGGAAATAAGCGGCAAACTTCAAAACACTGCCCAACATGAATATAAATCCGAGATACTTGTTCTCATCGGCTGCTAACTTGACCAGGGATATATAGATAGCCATGGCCATTACAAAATTGAGCAGGTAACAAAAAATCAGGGTGCTTAATACAGACGTCGCACCATTGGCGTAGAGGTAGGCAAAATGCAGGCAGCCGGTCAGCAGAAGGATTACCGACAATTGAAGTGCGAACTTGAGGCTCAGTCGGATCAAGAATTCAGCTTGTTTGTTTGTTTGACCACCAGGTACATGGAGATCGCTACTGCGGCCAGGGTAAGAAAAACCGTGTAGGTATTGCCTCCGTCACTGTACTTTTCATCCAGCCATTGGCCGCCTTTGGCACCAAGAAATACGATAACCCCCATTTGAAGAGCAATGCCTGTTAGGCTTAACCAGTAATTGAGCTTATTTTTCTTATCAGGCATAACACAGAATTCCAATACACAAATCTATCAAAATAAAAAAAGCCGCGATCTCCATCGCGGCTTCTTATTTTAATTGGCCTGTCTGAAAAAAACAGACTCAGATCCTTATCAGGATGCCTTGGCCGGTTCGCTTGTCTTGCTAGATCCGCTGCTTACTGCAGATTTATAGCTCGATGCAGATCCGCCAGAAGCAGCACTACTGCTTGTTGAGGCTGCTGTGCTAGTGCTTGTTGCAGAAGGCTCTGCAGCGCCTTTGGTTTTCATACTGCAGGATGCATTAAATGTTGCTCCCGGTTCTACGGCAAGCTTATTGACCGAGACTGTGCCTTCAATGACGGCTGATGCCTTTAAGGTTAGTAGTTCAGATACCTGAAGTTCTCCGTTAAAACTGCCTTCGATATCAGCATTTACGCACTGCACTTTACCGTGTATATAGCCGTCCTTTCCGATGACTACCTTGCCCGATGTTTTTACATTGCCATCCAGCTTACCATCAATCCTGAAATCTGCCTGGGAAACTATATCCCCTTTGATTTTAGTATTCTTTTCAATTCTGTTGGGTTGTCCGCCGAGTTCACTCATAGTCCTAGGTTTTTTATTATCCGAAAACATTTCGTTTATGGTTTTGGGGTTAAAACTAATTGCTTGTATTCATCCAGGTTTTTATGCACCTGGATTATTTTATAGTTAGAGGATAAAATTACAAAATTCTCTCTATCAATCCGGTAGTCCTTATTTACTTTTAACAGTTCCACAAATCCAAGGGCAAAATCCCTGGACCTGAACCCGTGCACTACCACAAATTCATCCTCCAGATTATAGATATCTTTTGAGATCCTGTTTTTATAATTCAAATCCCTGATCGCCGTTTCCAATTTCTTTTTTAATGCCTCTGCCTGTTCATCCTGCTGTCTCTTAAAAGGAAAGACCACTTTCCAGTTGGAAGTTCCCTCCGAGCCCGTTTCCACTGAGAATTCCCTTTCTTCTAATTTGGGCAATTGTTCGGCGATCATCTCCTCCGCTTTCTTCCCCTCCGGGTTATTGGGATAGTTCAACGCCACATAATTGAGGGCTTCTTTGAACGATTCAAAGCCCTGAAGCCGCCCTATGGCGTTTGCTTTCAGCATTTCGAACTTGGGTACCATAGGATCGCCCGTAAAAAGGCTGATGTTTTCTTCCGCCCCGGTAATAACTGCCAGGAATTGCTGTTGCTCAAAAAGTTTAAACAACTGGGCATACTTGCTCTCCGGGCTGTTTTCTGACCCTGCCAGGACGGCCTGTGGATTTAACAGGATCTCAGCATAGCGCGAATCCGGATGGTTGCGGATGATATCCTGCTTCATCGATTCTGCCAACTGGCTGCCCGATTCTTCATAGATCTTGTAGAGATTGTATTTGGATGGGAGGATGAGCCTTTCTTCGGGTTTTGAACGAAGAACTTCTTCAAGCTTAGCAGAAGCCAGAACATTCTCTTTAAATTTTTCCTTGTAGATCAGCCCCAGCTGGTAGTTGGCAAAATTTCTTTCTCCGGACAAACTATCGATCACGGCAGGATCTGTTGGGATCTGTTCCAGATAATATTCAACGGAGTATTTCTCCTCTTCGGAAACCTCACCTTCACCCGCCTCAGAAGCGCCTATCAGTGCTGCTGTGTCCTCTGCCGGCAACACCCGGTTTTTGTTGGCCCAGCGCCAGTTATCTTCCAATTCGCGATCACCCCAGCGGTTTCTGAATTCGTTTTTGCCATATCCCAGGCTGGTAATATTATAAAAGTAAAACTTGCCTTGATTCTTCTTCCCACCGGCAGATTCGGCAAACGACGCAAAACCCGATGCACTTCTGCTGGCCTGTTCCTCTGCTTCCTCTTCTTCTTTCTTTTTCATCTCTTCGATGTAATTCTCGAAATAAGCTGTTTGTTCTTCCTCAGACATATGGTACAGTGTGAGTACGCTGTCTGCATACTGAACAATGTCCTCGTATTTGATCACATCTTCCAGATTATCCCTTTTCTTGGTAAAGGTTCTGAATTTCTTTGTGTTCTCGGGCAAGTTGGTCAGGACACTGTCATAATAAGCACCGGCTGTTTTGTATTCGTTTTCATCAAAGTAGTGTTCGCCCAGATATTCATAGTTCAGTGCATTGAGCTGCGCGATATTCCGGGTGGCGCGGAGTGATTTATTGTAATAAGCCAATGCGAGGCTGTCCGAATTGGTCTGTTCATGAAAATAGCCGATCTCGTGATAGATCTTGTCCAGATAAGGCCGGTTTTCGCGATTCTCCTCCAGATCGGTGAGGTACTCGAGGATAAAATCCCGGTTCTGCGCGGTGAGGGCTGTATTGCGGACCTTCTGCAGATGGGCATTGATCATGTAGACCCTTGGCGACCTTCTGTTTAGCTCAATGATCTTATCAAAGGCATAGTTAGCGCTGTCTTTGTGACCAAGTTCATTGTAGAGCTGCCCGATGATAAAGTAGTACCTTCCCTTTTCAGGACTCTTCTTGGTATAGGCGGAAGCGATCTTCAAATGATGGACTGCAGAATCTGGCTGGTTAAGATTGATGAAGGCCTGGGCCATAAATGCATGCGTGTCTGCGTATTCCTGGTCTTTAAGACGCTCATAGCGCATCATGGTGCGCAGGTTCTTTATGGCCAACTCTTCATTTTGCAGTCTGATGTTGGTCTTTTCCCTCCAGATAGTAGCTTCATTCAGTTTGTCACTCTCCGAATAATTCCTCAACACATAATTGAAAGCTTCCATTGCCGGGATATACCGCTCATCAAAGTACCGGGCTTTACCTAACAGCAGGAATGCCTCATCGGTCTGAGGATTCCTCTCCTCTTCATCAATGTACATGCTGTGTTTCTGAATGGCTTTGGCAGCCTTGTCTTCAGCCAGCACAAAGTTGGGATTGTTGTCTTCTGAATCAAGTTTGATCTCACCGGTAACCTGGAGGCGTTCTACGGGCAGGATTTCCCAGTAGTTGTCCTGGTAGGTGGTATTGAGCTGTTCTCTTCCTTCTTCAAAGGCGATATTCCCATTGTACAAGACGTTGTACTTGGTAGTCAGCGCATGCCAATTACGGTTAATAAAGGTGTTTTTCTTGGTAGAACAAGCCAGTAAGAGTGTGCCCCCAAGAACACCAATTGCGATACGTTTTGCGTGAAGCTTCAAAAGGATCGGTATTCTTTCCTAATCAGAACTAAAAAAGCCCGTGTTTATTATAAGTGGCCAACAGAAATTTAATGCTGGATCTGATTTTTATCACCTACTGACTGGCACTGGATAATGATCACCAGCTTTGCAAGATCATTGTCTGTCTTCCATACGATGGTTCTCTGACCCTGAATTGTGCCTGGTTTTCTCATAAAAATAAGACATCCTCGCGGCTTTGTCATCATAAGTTACCATCTCCCGTTCCCGGTTATTTACAAAGAAGTTGAGCAGGGCAATATCCCCCGAACTAAAGAGGCTGTGGATGAGTAGAAAAGAAGCGATACTAAATTTCCATAGGCCTATCGGTAATGCCATGGAGATCATCCCTGCCAGGGTGATCACCACCAATGGTGCCAGGGCTACGATCCTGAATTCCCTGTAATTGGCAACAAACTTATGGGCCATGGCCATGAAATAAAACTTCTTCCAATTGGCATCATAAGAAGTTTCCCTGGCGCCTACATATTTGTAAGCCAAGGAATGGATCCATTCATGGATAGGGATGATCACCAAACTTAAAACCAGGCCCAATGCCGAGTAGGACAGCCTGCTGCCCCAGTTAAATCCGGGCTCGCTCAGGTAATCCACAATAAACAAGCCGATCCAAAAAAAGAGCAGCAAAATGTTGAACACATTGAACCATCGAATAACGCGGGAACTGGTCCTGAACGACTCTTTGAGAAATGGGATGAGTTCATCGTGATCCAGGGCAACCATCAGGCTATAACCTTCCTTTTCCAGCTGCGTCGGATCCAATTTCATAATGTGATACCGTTTTAAATTCTCTCCCTCTTATCCTGCAAAGAACAATTCCAGCTCTTTTAAAGTTTGTTCTGAGGTCTTTATATCCTTTACTATTTCACCCTGTTCCAATACTACGATCCGCTCACAGACTTCCGTAACATGCATCAGGTCATGACTGGATATCAGTATGGTGATATCCTTATTGGCGGCAAGTTCCTTGATGATCCTTTTTAATCGGATCTGGGTGGTGGGATCCAGGTTGGCAAAGGGTTCGTCAAGGATAATGATTTCAGGGCTGCCGATGAATGCCGCAACAATGCCCACTTTTTTCTGGTTGCCTTTCGAAAGATCTCTCAGGTATTTCTTTTGCCCAAGGATCTCCCCGTTGAAGAAATCTTCAAAGTTGCGAAGCAACCTGTCTATATCCGCCTTGTTCCTCCCCCTTAATTCGCCAATAAAATAAAAGTACTCTTCAGGCGTCAGATATCCGATGAGAAAAGACTCGTCTATAAATGCGGCGGTCCAGGGCTTCCATGCCTCGCTGGTATCGATCTGGATATCCTTATTGAACAACCTGCCTGTACTTGGCTGTATAAGATCGAGCAACAGGCTAAAGAATGTGGTCTTGCCGGCACCGTTATTGCCTACAAGCCCAAAGCTCTCTCCCCTGGGAATTTCTAAGTGCTCCATGTTTAAAACGGTTTTGGAGCCGTATTGTTTGGTCAGGTTCTGTACTTTAATCATAGCAGTGAAAAATTGTCTTATTGCTTCTGACCATAGGCCAGTAAGGTTTTGTATTTTTCTTTGATGTATACGCTTTCTATCTTTCTGAAAACGAAATCTTTAAAGGCAAATCCCATAACTCCCAATAAGGCCACAAGGGCATATCCCGCAAACGGACTTATCAAGTAGTGTCCGGCAGCATATATCAAAAGCGGAAGGATCAGTTTGGGAAGTACCAGCAGCAGTGTTTTTACATTAAAGGCCTGTTTATCTCCAAAGGCATTTTTGTGGGAACCCAGGTCGATAGGGGTTTTGATATAAGCTCCCCCCCAAAGGACCAGGTGCGAATTGACCCCCATATTATAAATGGCACCCACTATGACAGCCAGATAGGCTTCCAGTCCAAAATAAATATAAGGTGCTGCGAGAATGGTGCTGATGCCCGTAGCAAAGATGACCAGGTACCACTTAGAGAGGATATATTCCCTGTACCGGATATTCTGACTCATCATCAATGGATAGTAAGCACTGTCCCAACTGGGTACAAATTGTCCGAAACTAAACAGGAACCCGCCTGAAACGAAAATTCCGGCAAAGACTTTCCAGGCAGGATGTTCATAGGCATCCACCCCTCCCGTGAAAAACAATAAGCCGTAGAACAGGAAAAGAAAGCTCATGATCACCGTAGTTCTGGATCGTTTATTCCTTTTGATAAGCCTGATATCATTCTTGAGAAAGGTGCCCAGGTTGCCCAGCCTGTTCAACCATTCAAAATCTTCGGTACGCGCCTCAACCTGGCGGGTAGAAAGTCCGCCGTCCAGATACATACGATGCTTAAAATAGCGATAGGAGGCCGTGATCAACAAGACCAGCAAGATCCAACAGCCAATGGCTGTCCAGGGAGTTGTGTAAAATGAATTGAAGACTACCGAGGTGTATTGGGTAATGTCAAACCATTGATAGTACTGAGCCAGACCCATTAAGGCAAGGACAGCTGCCATTGAATAAAATACCAGGTCCTTGTTATTCATCATGATGTTGATGAAATTGTTGGAATAGATCAGTGCCATCGCTGCCATATGCCAGCCCAGCACACCCCACGGATCATATCCTTCTTTCAAAAGGATCAGTGAAAAGGGCAGAAAAAAGAAGGCGTGAGACCAGTTGAAGAAGGAAGTAGCTGTCTTGGCCAGGGAATACTGTACTACTTCCGACTTTTTAAATGGAAGGTAGAGAAGCGGTCTGATGTTCATTACCGGCATCCGCTGTAGCATATATCGCAAATATAGATCTGCGGCCCAGTAATAGATCAGAAAAGTATTAACCCATAATAGCGGGTCGGCTATACCCGATTTTTTCATCAGATAGAATGAGCCCAGTCCCAGGGCCAAAAAGATGGCAATAAAATACAGGGCTCCGAAGATCATGAGGATACGAAAAGCCAGATTGGTCTTAAAGGAGGCCGCCCTGGTAAATGATCTCCACTGGAGGACTATAAATTTCCTGATCATAGTTAATGCTTCATTGAGTTAGTGCGTTGTGCAGCCAATTTGTTACAACAGTAGGTTAATTTTTACCTAATTAGCTTTCAAAAGCTCATCCTTTGATTAGTTTTGCACAAATTTTCGAGTAAATGAGTCGATTTTACGCCTTAAAAGTAGTACAGATCGAGAAACTGACCCCCAGGGCAGTGGCCATAAGCCTTGAAGTTCCGGAGAAAGATAAAGCGGACTTCAAATTTAAGGCCGGCCAGTATATCACCATTAAACAAATGTTGGATGGTGAAGAAGTGCGCAGGTCCTATTCTCTTTCTTCCGAGCCCGGTGACGAATTTATGACCATCGGTGTTAAAAAGGTAGAAGGCGGTAAATTCTCGGCCTATGCCAATGATGTGCTTCAAGTAGGCGACATACTTGAAGTCTCTGCGCCGGAAGGCCGATTTGTCTATGAATCCGGTGCCGGCACGGACCATTTGGCTCTTTTTGCTGCAGGGAGCGGCATCACTCCCATAATGAGCATCATACAAAATGCTTTGAGGGAAAATGATAGCAATACCGTAGTTCTGTTATACGGCAACCAGACGCTGGAAGAAACCATGTACCACGACAGAATCCTGGAACTGATCGAAAAATATACCGATAGGTTTTTTGTTCAGTTCATCTACAGTCAGTCAAGGGAAGATGATAGTCTATTTGGCCGCATTGAGGCCTCCACCGTTAACTACATCACCAAAAATAAGTTTGGCGATCGGGATTTTAGCGCTTTTTATATCTGTGGTCCTGAACCCATGATGCTGGCCGTAAAAGACACCCTGCATGCCCAGGACATATCGGATGACCAGATCTTTACAGAACTATTTACCAGTTCTGAGGCTAATAAAGAACCTCTGAATATTCAAAACGGCCTTACTTCGGTAACCGTTACCCTTGACGACGAGGAGTTCCAGTTTCAAATGGACAAGAAAAAGATTCTCCTCGATGTGGTTTTGGAAGAAGACATCGATGCTCCTTATTCTTGCCAGGGCGGTGTTTGCAGCACCTGTATTGCACGGGTCATTGAAGGAAATGTGGTCATGGAACAAAACCAGATACTGACAGATAGCGAAATTGCTGAAGGCCTGATCCTCACCTGCCAATCGCACCCCACCACCGATGTGCTGAAGATCGACTATGACGATGTCTGAATAGGAGCATCCAATTCATCCGGATGCTAATTTTTATCTCCGATTTCCAGTTGAAACCCTCAGGGTTAACCGGATAGATTTCATCGTTATAATACTGTTTTTCAATTACTTGTATGCTTTTTTAAAAAGAATACGCGGCTGTATGAACCCCATTATTACCGACCGGGTGGTTGGTGATCCCTCTGTCCGGACTAAATTATTTTTTTAAAACAACCGTTTACCGATTTTGATGGCTCGTTTAGCCCAATAATCCAGGCTCCACTAAATTTTTTTCCTTGCCATAGCAGACTGGCCGGTCTGAAAGTGGTTTTTCAGGTGGATTTTTTCCAAATCCTACTGTAATTATAAAAATCCGCGACCGACAAAAAACTTACAGCCTATTTTATCGTATGTTTATCACTGCGAGAACCCTATGGACGAATTCCTGAAAAATAAGACAGCAATCCTGCTATTTGCCCGATCCGGCAAAGAAGATGAAAAACATAAATCTTTTTGGAACGGAAGGTCTTTGTTTGACGAACTCAATGCGAGTACGATCAGGAAAATATCCCGGACCGGATTAGACTATATCCACTATTCAGAAAAAGAACAAAAGGGTTCTGGTTTCGGTGAGCGTTTCACCAATGCGATCCAGGAGGTCTTTGATCTGGGATACGATTGGATTATTACGGTGGGTAATGACACCCCCAAACTGGGCAGTATCGGGATAATTCGAGCTCTAAACCTGATGGAAGAGCACGATATGGTAATTGGGCCCAGTGCAGACGGGGGATTCTACCTGATGGGACTCAAAAAAGAACTGTTTAACTGCCAGGCCTTTTTAAAACTGCCCTGGCAGACCTCAGCACTCCTTCGGGCCTTAAAAGAGCTGATTCCTTCAGAAAGCTATAGCTGGGCACATCTGAAAACCATGCATGACCTGGATACCCCAATGGATATAGGGCTTATGCTTAGGGGCGTCTTTTTTATACCTATTAGTATAATAAATTATATAAGCAGCTACTTCCGGCAATCACAGCCGCTGGTAATAAGGACCGAACAATTTATCTCCAAGGCCCAATATTCGGTCTACTTTAATAAGGGTTCTCCTCAGATCGTTTGATCACTTCATAAAGCACAGCATCAGCTAAAACCAGCATTGCTGGGTGGTATTATCTTTAAAGAATACCGCCAAATTTCAATGACACCTATTAATCTCCTAAAAAAATAAACATGGCAAATTCATATTACGACCCTGCCGATCTGAGAAAATTTGGAAATATCACCGAGTGGAGTGAAGAACTGGGAAACAAGTTCTTTGATTACTACGGCGCGGTATTTGAAGAAGGTGCTCTTTCAGCACGAGAAAAATCGCTCATTGCCCTGGCCGTCTCCCATGTGGTTAAATGCCCATACTGTATAGATGCCTATACCAAGGACGGATTGCAAAGGGGCATTACCAAAGAGGAAATGATGGAGGCAGTACACGCCGGTGCGGCTATTGAAAGTGGCGCGAGCCTGGTTCACGGTGTACAAATGATGAACAAGTACAACAAATTAAGTATGTGAGGCCAAGTCCTTGCAGGATTAATGCAATAAATTAAAATATCATTATGGCTACCAAGTCATTAAAAGCGAGGCATAACCAACTGTCTGATACCAAAAATCAGTTAGAAATACTGGAAGGCGGCCTATTCAGGGAAGGCGAACTCCCCTATTTCCGCGATAAAATTGCAGATACCGGGCATTTTCCGCTTCGACCCAAAAAACTGGAGGTCCTCCAGATCAATGTGGGCTATATGTGCAACCAGGTCTGCGAGCACTGCCATGTAGATGCCGGGCCCGATAGAAAGGAGATCATGACCCGTGAAACCATGGAGTATTGCCTGGAAGTGATCAGGACTACCGGGGCTCATACCCTTGACCTTACCGGAGGTGCCCCTGAGATGAATCCGGATTTTCGCTGGTTCGTGGAGGAAGCTGCCAAGGCTGGTATCCAGGATTTTATTGTAAGATCTAACCTCACGATCATCAGGGCCAACAAAAAGTATCACGATCTTCCGGAATTCTTTAAAAAACACAATATACACGTGGTTTCTTCCATGCCCCATTACACCAGGGGTAAAACAGACAAACAACGCGGTGCCGGGGTCTTTGATAAATCCATAGAAGCCCTGCAGCAGCTTAATGCTGTGGGATACGGTTTGCCAGACAGTCCTTTAAGACTAGACCTGGTATACAATCCTTCCGGCGCCTTTCTGCCCGCAGACCAGGCCGCCATGGAAAGAGACTTTAAAAAGGCTCTTAAGGAAGATTTCGGTATAGAATTTCACAATCTGTTTGCCATCACCAATCTTCCCATCTCCCGTTTCCTGGATTACCTGATCGCTTCGGAGAACTACGAAGACTATATGTATGCCCTGGTAGATGCGTATAATCCTGCTGCTGTTGAGCATGTCATGTGCACCAACACTATTTCGGTAAGCTGGGACGGATGGCTATACGATTGCGATTTCAACCAAATGCTCGGACTCAAGGTAAATAGTCCTATTAATCATATTAAGGATTACAACGAAAAACTGCTCAACAACCGGGACATAATCATATCACAGCACTGTTATGGCTGCACGGCCGGGGCCGGTAGTAGCTGCCAGGGATCGGTGGCCTGATCTGTTTTCCAAGCGACATTTCTGTTAAAATTTACCGTTCATCGAGACTTTTTACCGACCAAGTGGTCGGTCGGTTTTGCCTGTTTTGGTGTACTTCGTCGATGATTTGACCACTTGTCGATTTTATAGGTTCATACATCCCGGCAACTTTCCCCAAAATGCGATTCGCAGGTTCTTAGATATAGACAAAACGGTCTGCTTAGACCTAAAACCCAAATCTTATGGATAAGAATCTAAAACGCATGGCAACCATGCACCGAATGCAGGTAAAAGGACTAGAGCTCTTTTACAGACAAGGGTATTACAGTACCAGTGTGGACGACATTTTAAAATCGCTTTCACTCTCAAAAGGTGCTTTTTACCATCACTTCCAATCTAAGGAAGATTTCTTTATCAGTATCATTCAAAACCTGATCGTACAGAAAGTGTACAGCATGCTCATTGAGCCCGTTGAGGCACACGATAACCCTTTAAGGGTCATCGAGCAGAGTCTTGACAATGCCCTGGAGACCGCAGAGCATAACGATATGGATTTTGGCTTTATGCTGAGCAACTTTATGACTGAATTTAACAGGAGGAATCCCGAGATTTCCAAATACCTGAAAGACATCTACAAAATGTGGGAGGTAAACCTGGTCTCTACCCTTCAAAGAGGTAAGACTGACGGCTTCGTAGCCCGACATGTAGACAGCGAATCTGTTGCCAATTACCTGATTGCTTCGTATATAGGTATTCGTACCCTGATGGTAGAAGGTAATTGCAAGATGTTGAGATATCAATATATTCAGCAACTGAGAACATACCTCAGATCGTTGGAACCAAAACAGGTAGTATCGGGTAGTTCTACTATTTAATCAGTGCTTCTGCCTTTTTAAGGATATCTGCCGGGTTGATGGATTCGATGGCCTTTTCGTAGCCAGCAGGATGTTTCTTCCCATATACCGAAGTTGGGATTTGAGGAAACGCTTCCCTGTTTGCCAGGAGAGCATTGGAAGGATCCTGTCCAAATGGATAGAACCCGGCATAGGGATGGGTTACCCCCCACAGGGTAATGACCGGTACCCCGTAAATGGAAGCCAGATGGGCATTGCCGCTATCCATGGAGATCATCAGGTCCAGATTGGAGATCAGGGCCAACTCTTCCTCAAAGCTCATTGCCCCGATCATGCTGATCACCTGCCGGTACTTTTTGGATATCGGTGTAAGGAGTGCCCGTTCTTCTTCACCAGCTCCAAAAAGAAAAATCCGGGTATCCTTGCGGTCGTTCAGTTTACGGATAACCTCTTCCATCAGTTGTAGAGGGTACATCTTGCCCCTGAAGGCAGCAAATGGGGCTATTCCTATCCAGCTGTTGTCCTTTCGGCCAAATCTTTCAGCCAAAGATACCGGCAGTTGTGCTCTAGGTTGTGCTACGGCCATGTTTAGGTCCAAGTCATAGCCTAGTTCCCTGAAGACATCGGCATAGCGTTCC
>JBPEXP010000050.1:0-4267 GCA_052031475.1 Flavobacteriaceae bacterium
GGGTTACCCGTATTTTCCAGCAGATAACTGTTAGCTGGAGATGGGTATTGTCCCGGAACCAGTCTGCCGCAAACAAGTAAGTCCTGGTCCCCGTCACCGTCAAAATCATGGCTGTGAACCCTGGAACCACTACTTCTAAGGTCTGGTAGACTATTATCAACCGAGTTGAAATCCCCTTTTCCGTTGTTGATATATAATCGATCCCTGAGCATATCAGAACCGGGTTCAAATTCATTACCACCACTAACTACATAGATATCCAACTTTCCATCACCGTCCGCATCAAAGATCTCAATCCCCAGGTCTTCGTGATCTTTATCCGCTATAAATGCTTCTATTTGCTGTGCCTCAAATCCATCTGCGTTCTGAAAGTACACCGTTGTAGCTTGCCCTGAGGCACCGCCTATAACCAGGTCATCCATGAGATCCCCATTCAGATCTCCCACCCGGATATTGGGCCCAAAAGTAGAAGTCTGGTGCGGCAATAAGATTTCCCGGCTAAAATCATTGAAATAATTTTCTTCGTGTTTGTGGCTGACAAGTGCAATGGGCTCCCGCACCGTTTCAAATCTATTATCGTCAGAAGATATTGTTTCAAAGGGTTCTTCGGATGCCAAGGTGTATTGAAGCGTCAATAATTGATTTACCGATACTTCATAGAGCGATTGACTCCTGCCATCCGGCCATGTGACCTTTACTGTATCGATTAGTTGATGATCAGCAAGACCGAAATGCAGACGGGGGGCTACGGATGACTGAAAACCACGGCTGAGCGTTAGTTCCTGAAACTGTAATTCTCCGTTGTTTCGGATCTCTACAGAGGCTCCCAGGCCAGATCGGTTTTGATCCGGACCTTCGAATTCAATATTGATCCAGTTGGAAGAATCGGATGCGCGGTTCTCAAAGACCACGGCCGGATCGTCAATATTGTTGATCACAATCTCCAGGTCCCCATCATTGTCGAGGTCTGCATAAACTGTACCGTTGGAGAATCCGGCAAACTGGAGCCCCCAGCTTTCATTGACCTGCTTAAAAGTGAGATCCCGGTTATTCTGGTAGACAAAATTATCGATCTTTTCAGACGGAATGGCCAGGCTTCGCTCCAGCAGATTATCCATCGGATTGTTTTCCGCTTCCCGTTGCAGAAAGTAATCCCGATTGTTGATTTCCCGTCGTGTTCCATTGGAAATAAAAAGGTCCTTCCAGCCGTCGTTGTCCAGGTCAGCGAAGAGCGGGCCCCAGCTCCAGTCGGATGAGGAAACGCCTGCCAGCCTCGAAATGTTGCTAAAGTCTGGCAAAGAGTCCCTGAGCAGACCATTGTTTAACTGAAGGCTGTTCTGCATATATTGATAGTGGAACCCGGAGTTCACTGTACTCCAGAAGAGATCAGGATTCATGCTTGCCATATTGGCTTTGGACCTTCGGTTGTCTTTGGCCGTCATGTCTACCTGAATAATATCAAGCCAGCGGTCATTATTGAAATCCGCAATATCCACACCCATGCCGTAAAAAGAAGTGTTCTTGGTAAGATTCCTTACCTCTTCGCTGAATGTTCCGTCCTGGTTGTTGATAAACAGGTAATCCGGTGTGCTAAAATCATTGCTGATATAAATATCCGGCCAGCCATCCGCATTGAGATCGCCTACAGTAGCACTGAGCGACAGTCCAAAAGTTTTCAGTCCCGCTTCGCCGGCCACATCCGTAAACTTTCCGTTGTTATTCTGGTAGAGCCTATCGGTTTCTATATCCTTGGGATATTGTGTCTTAAAGAGGTAATAGGAATTAGGTGCATTAAATGGAGAAGGAGGGTAGTTGGCCAGGTACACATCCAGATCCCCGTCTTTGTCATAGTCGAAAAAAGTAGCCTGGACGCTGTTGCCGGCATCATCCAGACCGTATTCCGAGGCTTCCTCACTGAATGTGAGATCACCTTGATTGAGGAAGAGTTGATTTTCTTTCGGCCCAAATTTCCCGCCAACAGAACAATAGATATCCAGAAAACCGTCGTTATTTACATCGGCCATGGTTACCCCGGTGTACCAGCGCTGGTCTCCGGCCAGGCCGGCTTTTTCGGTTATATCTTCAAATTGCAGATCGCCCTTATTCAGGTAAAGTCGGTTGGGTACCATATTGCCTGTAAAGTACAGGTCAATTAATCCGTCATTGTTGATATCACCGGCGGCAATACCACCTCCCATATAGAGATATGAATAAGTAAAATAATTAAGGCTGTCATTTTCGGTGAGAAGGTTGTTGAAACTAATACCTGTTTCCTCAGAAGTTAAGCTGCGAAAAAGCTTTTTCTCGGGTTCCGCAGGATCGCTGCAGGAACTAATAAGTAATAACAGGCCAAATACAACAAGGATCCGCTTCATAGGTTTCGATTGACTTGGTTAAAGATATGAATTAAGCAGTATTGGATAAAAAAAACAGGGCATTAGAAAAGCCCTGTTTTTAAATGCTGGTATCAAATAATTAGTAACCTGAATTTTGAGTTAATGCGCCACCGCTAAGGTCAATAGCAATTACCGGTATAGGTAACAGATTTTGCGTAGCAGTAAAAGCACTTGCTTTAGGCCCAAAATTGGTAATGGTCCTGGTCTCATTGGCAATGTAATCATTGATCACGCCAACCGCTACGCCCCAACGGCGCAGGTCAAACAAACGGTGCCCTTCCATAGCAAGTTCCAGTCTTCTTTCAAAACGGACCGCCTTGCGGGCTTCATCCTGGTCTGCAAAAGATGGATAAACATCAATTACATAGTTGGCAGCATCACCGCCGCCACCAATGGCCTGCAGATAAGTCATATCCCTGGCACGGGCCCGTACCTGGTTCACCAGGCTTAAGGCAGTGGCGAGGTCACCCTCTTCCACGGCAATCTCGGCCCTCATGAGCAGTAGGTCTGCATAGCGCATGATGTGATAATTAACACCGCTGTGCTGCTGACCCCAGGCTCCGGTTCCTACATTACCGTCTTCGCCGGCCTGATAGACATTCTTCTTGGGGAGATAGGGTCCGGAAATATCTGCAAATCCGGCTCGGATCCAGTCCTTACCGATGTGTTCGCCGTAACCGTTGTAATCAACGCCCCTTCTTCCTACCGTATAATCAATCCTTGGGTCCAGCGGACCTGTATGAGGAGTGAAGGGATCTGCACTGTTCACACCATAGTCATTTGCGATATCCGTTTGATTAAAAGTATCGAGCAGTGGTAATCCGGTAGCGCCATCCGTCTGATAAGCGTTGGCCAGGTCCTGAGTGGGCTGGTAAAAGCCGCAGCAGGAACTAAAAGGTCCAGGGTTGGGGAAGTTTAAGGTTCCGCCCCTGTTACCGTTCAGAGACTGACCGGCGTCTGCCGTAAACTGAATGGCGAAGATCGATTCAACGCTATTGTCACCGGCCAGACGGAAATTGTCTAAAAATTCCGGTAGTAAAGCGTAATTGCCTGATCCGATCACTGCATCAAATAAACCTTTGGCTTCATTGAATTCCGACTGGAACATATGAGCTTTGCCTTTAAATGCCCGAGCTGTGAAAGCTGTAGGCTTGCCGGGATCGGCCTGTGTGGCAGGTAAATTATCAATGGCAAATTGGAAGTCGGCCTCTATCTCATCCCAGATAGGACCGGGATTAGGTTGATTGAACTCCACGTTGGCAAAATTCTCCTCGGAAATATAAGGTACGTTTCCAAAGATCTTCACAAGTTCCATGTTGTAATGTCCCCTGAGGAAGCGAGCTTCTGCCAGTTGCTGGGTAAAGTCACCTTCTTCAATTTTACTGATCAGGTCAATAACTGAATTGGCGCGGTTTACACCCGCAAAAAGACCGTTCCACTTTCCGAAGAAATACGGATTTGCCGTACTCCAGTTGTTCAATTCAATAGCCAGCAGATCCGGTTGATCCCCGTCCTCACTTCCTTTGTGAGCGTCATCGGCAATTACATCAAACCACCAGTTATCACCACTGACGGTCCAGTCTGCCGCCCCCTGGTTATTTCTAATGCCATCTAGTGCCGAGTATGCACCTACCAGCAACAGTTCTACGCCCTGCTCATTCTGGAGTGCATCGTCGCTTAGCGCACCAATCGCCGGCTTCTGAGTGAAATCATCACTACAGGCCAGGATAATGGCTATCATACATGCATAATAAAGAAATCTCTTTTTCATCTTTTTTTAGAATTTAGTGTTTATACCTACAGTAAATATCTGCGCGACAGGGAATGTCTGGAAATCAACACCTAATGAAAGGTTGTCATTCGATATAATC
>JBPEXP010000051.1:0-3294 GCA_052031475.1 Flavobacteriaceae bacterium
GGCCATTGAAGGTCTGGAAGCTGTGGAATACGTAATGACAACGGTCAACAACACCGGATTAAAAGCATCCACGCTTCAACTTGATCTTACTTTAGCCCGCGGCCTTAACTATTACACTGGAATAATATTGGAGGTAGAACCTCCGGCCGGTGTGCAGATGGGTTCTATAGGAGGTGGTGGACGTTATGACGACCTAACCGGCATTTTCGGTCTTCCCAATGTGAGTGGTGTAGGTATTTCTTTTGGTCTGGACCGCATTTATCTGGTCATGGAAGAGCTGGGATTGTTTCCCGAAAGACTGACGAGGGATTTGGATGTCTTATGCCTGAATTTTGGTGAGGAAGAGGCCAAATCCAGTCTCCAATTAGTTCAGCAATTGAGGGCTGCCGGTATAAAGGCTGATATATATCCGAGTGCTGCCAAGATACAGAAGCAGATGAAGTACGCCAACAAAAGAGAGGTGCCCTGGGTCATATTACTAGGGGAGAAAGAGCTGGAGGAAAAAATTTTTGTTGTCAAGGATATGGAAGCAGGCCAGCAAACCAGTTATTCACTAAGCGAGGTCTCCCGATTCATTGGAACTCTTTAAGGCTTTATTGATCTCCCTGATCACGGCCTGCAGATAACCGGATCGGTGGGGCACATAGATGGCAGGATTTCCCAGGCCCCAAAGTTCGTCGGCGAACTGGAACAATGGGATTAGTTTAATCTCTTCCACTTCCTCGTTTTCCTTGGTCAGCTCAGAAATTGGAACCTTGAGTTCGGCGATAAAGCAGTGGTGAAATTCAAAATCACGGATATCTTCCCCGTGATAATGCCTAGACTTATAGATTCCCACCTTGTGAAGGTCGCTCTCCCGGAGACTCAGACCCACTTCTTCTGCCGTTTCTCTCAAAGCGGCCTCCACGATTGCCTCACCGGCACTTACATGGCCCGATACAGATACATCCCAAAGACCGGGAAAGGTCTTTTTGACCATACCTCTTTTCTGGAACAGGATGCGACCGTCAGAGGTATAGAGCCACACGTGTACAGTAGGATGGAAGAGCCCCTTTTTATGGGCCTCAGATTTTAGCATTTTTTCTCCGGTAGGAGTGCCGTCTTCATTCAGTATGTCTACCCATTCATCCATTAGGATTATTTTCCTTGATTGGTATTCCTTAGTCGAAATAACTAAAAGTTTCTCCTTCTTTAATAGTAAGCAGCGTTTCGTAGATAAGCCGGATCACATTTTCTACATCATCTTTGTGTACCATTTCCACGGTGGTATGCATATATCTCAAAGGAAGTGATATAAGAGCAGAGGCCACACCGCCATTACTGTAGGCAAAAGCATCCGTATCCGTACCAGTAGATCTGGAAGAAGCCATTCTTTGGAATGGTATTTTTTTCTTTTCCGCAGTTTCTATGATCCTTTCCCTTAGCTTGTTTTGAACGGCGGGGGCATAGGAAATTACAGGACCGGCTCCTACTTCGGTATGGCCCTGTTTTTTCTTGTCGATCATCGGTGTGGTCGTATCATGACAAACATCGGTGACGATTGCGGCATTGGGCCTGATGGTCTGGGTGATCATTTCGGCCCCTCGAAGGCCGATCTCTTCCTGGACTGAGTTTGTGATGTAGAGTCCGAAAGGAAGATTGTTCTTATTCTCATGCAGCAGTCTACCCACCTCGGCAATCATAAAGCCTCCGGCCCTGTTGTCTATGGCCCGGCAGACAAATTTATTCTTGTTCAAGACCTGAAAAGAGTCCGGGTAGGTGATCACACAGCCCACGTGAACACCCATTTTCTCAACCTCCTTTTTGTCTTTGGCTCCGATATCGATAAAAATATTGTCCAGCTTGGGGGGTGTTTCCTTGCTCCGGTCTCTGGTGTGGATAGCCGGCCAGCCAAAGATCCCTTTAACAATACCGTTTTTAGTATGAATGTCTACCCACTTAGAAGGAGCGATCTGATGGTCGCTGCCCCCATTCCGGATCACATAGATCAGGCCCTCGTCGGTAATATAGTTGACATACCAGGAGATTTCATCAGAATGTCCTTCAATGACCACCTTATAGGGCGCGTCTGGATTGACGATGCCTACTGCCGAACCATAGGTGTCCGTTATAAAGGTATCTACATAAGGTTTCAGGTAATTCATCCAGATCTTCTGGCCTTCCCATTCATAGCCCGTAGGTGAGGCGTTGTTCAGGTATTTTTCAAAAAAATCGAGTGATTTTTTGTTGAGTATTTTCATGTTGTACTGGGTTTTCTATAGGGATACAAACTTAATAATATTCACTTTTATTTAGTATGACCAATGGTGGAATATAATTAATTTTGGCAGGGAATTTGGGTATTCAATTCTATGAAGCAATTTAAGATCTTTGCGATCCTGGTGTTTTGCTTTCTCACAGCCACAGCACAGAGAAAGGAGGAACCCATGGATTCTATCATGGAGAAGATGATTATTGTTGAGGGAGATTCAATCTTTCAGCAATCGATTGCCCTGGATGAGGTATATATTTTTGGCAAGCTGGAATTTGAATCTTACGATGACAAATTGCGATACTATATATTAAGGAGAAAAACATTAAAAGTCTATCCTTATGCCAAGATGGCCTCTGAAAGATTGGAGCAGCTAAATGATTCCCTTTCTCAAATAAAGCGCAAAAGACATAGAAAGAAATACACCAAGAAGGTCCAGAAGTTTATTGAGGAAGAGTTTTCTGAGGAATTGAAAAAACTAACCCGGACTGAGGGTCAGATCCTGGTGAAGCTGATTTATCGCCAAACAGGTGCCACTGCGTTTAATCTCGTCAAGGAATTAAGAAGTGGTTGGCGTGCATTTTGGTATAACACTACCGCCAAAATGTTCGATATCAGCATTAAGGAAGAATACCATCCTGAATCTGTGCACGAGGACTACCTGATTGAAGATATTTTACAGCGCGCGTTTGCTTCAAATAGGTTGCAGCGCCAGGAATCTGTTTTAGACTACGACTACGCCTCGCTTACCAATAAATGGTCTAAGGGAAATAAGGAAAAAAAATAGTTGCGGATTTCCTGAAAATCTATTAATTTTAGTAGCCTTTTTTCGGAGAGAAAGTTAGTAGTTGACTCTTAGTTAGAGAGTTAAAAAAAACGTCTAAAATTTTTCTTAAAAATAGTTGAAAATATAGTTGCGTTTAAAAAATACGCTCTATATTTGCAGCCGCTTTGCGAGTAAGCAGGGCGCAGAAAAGGGAGTTACGGTATACCTTTTTGGTAGAAAGAAGCCGTAATTTTTTTGACTTAAGGTGAGTAAACAG
>JBPEXP010000052.1:0-10200 GCA_052031475.1 Flavobacteriaceae bacterium
TCAAAAAGTTAGCGATACCTTTGCCGAAATATCGGCTTATGAGCAATAAATCCCTGAAATTTAACAGCAAGACCATTCACGGTGGCCAGCAACCAGACAAGGCTTATGGTGCGGTAATGCCACCTATCTATCAGACTTCCACCTATGCCCAGGCCAGTCCGGGTGAGCATCAGGGATATGAATATTCCCGAAGTGGAAATCCTACCCGAACCGCCTTGGAGCGTTCTTTGGCCAGCATAGAAAATGGGCAATACGGACTGGCATTCGCCAGCGGACTTGCAGCCATTGATGCGGTGATTAAATTGCTCAATCCAGGAGACGAAGTGGTCTCTACCAATGACCTCTACGGCGGAAGTTATAGACTTTTTAAGCAGGTTTTTGAAAAATACGGCATCAAATTTCACTTTATAGGTATGCAGGATGCTTCTGTTATTGAAGCATATATAAACGACAATACCAGGATGCTCTGGGTTGAAACCCCTACCAATCCGATGATGAATGTCATTGATATCGCCACGGTTTCCAAACTCGCCAAAAAACACAGCTTACTGCTCGCTGTAGATAATACTTTTGCCACGCCCTATCTGCAACAGCCACTTGATTTGGGAGCCGACATCGTTATGCACTCGGCTACTAAATATTTAGGCGGGCATAGTGACGTAGTGGTAGGCGCGCTTGTAGTGAAGGAAAAGGATCTCGCAGATAAGCTTTACTTCCTGCAAAATGCCAGTGGAGGGGTTTGCGGGCCTATGGACAGTTTTCTGGTTCTGAGAGGAATCAAAACCCTTCATGTAAGGATGCAGCGGCATTGTGAAAATTGTGCGAAAATCGCCCACTTTCTAAGAGACCACCCAAAGATTGAAAAAGTATATTGGCCCGGATTCTCTGATCATCCCAACCACGAGGTGGCCAGCTCACAGATGAGGGACTTCGGCGGCATGCTCTCATTCATTCCAAAAGGCGGGGATTATGAGGCTGCTGTTCAGATTGTTGAGCAATTGAAGGTCTTTACCCTGGCTGAATCCCTGGGTGGGGTAGAGAGCCTGGCCGGCCATCCTGCCAGCATGACCCATGCCAGCATTCCCAAAGAAGAACGGGAAAAAAGTGGAGTAGTAGATTCTTTGATCCGCTTAAGTGTTGGGATCGAAGATGCGGATGATCTGATCGCAGACCTGGAGCAGGCAATGGCATAGGCTTTTCAATTTAGTTATCTTCTTTATCAATTATGCTGCGAACGCCTTATTTCAGGGCGAGTTCAGGAGGCTATTTTTTATTGCCGAATATTTAAAAAAAGGGCCTTAAAATTACAGAAAAGGTATATTTTTACTTTGAAATTCGCAATTCAATAAAATCCAAGCCGATGAGTAGTTCCACAGATGAAAAGACGATTACAAAAACCGCCAATGGATCCATGCAAGAGATCATTGATCAGTTCATGGAGGAGGTTAAAAAACGCAACGGCCATGAACCAGAATTTATCCAGGCCGTACAGGAAGTCGCCGACACCGTTATCCCTTATATCGCCCAACATGATATTTATTACGGAAAGAATATATTGCTTCGAATGGTAGAACCCGAAAGACTGATCTCTTTCAGGGTTGCCTGGATCGATGATGACGGGGAGGTGCATGTAAACAGGGGATATCGTATCCAGATGAATTCGGCAATCGGCCCGTATAAGGGTGGCTTGCGATTCCATCCGACGGTCAATGCCAGTATTTTAAAATTCCTCGCATTTGAACAGGTCTTTAAAAATAGCCTGACTACCCTGCCCATGGGTGGTGGAAAAGGCGGATCCGACTTTGATCCGAAGGGGAAATCAGATGATGAAGTAATGCGCTTCTGCCATGCCTTCATGTCCGAGTTGTGCAGACATATAGGGCCCAATACGGATGTGCCTGCCGGGGACATCGGCGTAGGATCGCGAGAAATCGGTTATCTCTTTGGCATGTATAAAAAGATCAGGAATGAATTTACCGGCGTGCTTACCGGCAAAGGACTTTCCTGGGGAGGATCAAGAATTCGCCCTGAAGCAACAGGCTACGGCACCGTTTATTTTGCAGAGAGTATGCTTAAGACCAAAAATGAAAGCATTAAAGGAAAGACCGTAGTTGTTTCCGGGTCGGGTAATGTGGCCCAATACGCTGCAGAAAAAGTGATTCAACTGGGAGGCAAAGTGGTTACCCTATCAGATTCCGGAGGATTTATCTACGATAAAGATGGTATTGATGAGGAAAAGCTCGCCTTTGTCATGGAACTTAAGAACAAGAAAAGAGGTAGAATCTCCGAATACGCAGACAAGTACGATTCGGCTACATTCCACGCTGATGAAAGGCCTTGGGGAGTAAACTGCGACGTAGCCCTGCCCTGTGCCACGCAAAATGAACTGAACGGCGAGGATGCCAAAAAACTTATAGACAATGGCTGCAGCTGTGTGGCAGAAGGAGCAAATATGCCCTCTACACCTGATGCCATCCACGCCTTTCACGATGCCAAGATCCTTTTCGCTCCCGGAAAGGCATCTAATGCCGGTGGCGTGGCAACTTCCGGCCTGGAGATGTCACAGAATTCCCTGAGGATTAGCTGGACCCGCGAAGAGGTAGACGAAAGGCTCAAGGGTATCATGGAGGATATTCACGACTCCTGTATAGAATACGGAATGGAAGAGGATGGCTACTGCAATTACGTAAAAGGGGCCAATATTGCCGGTTTTGTGAAGGTTGCCGATGCCATGCTTGCCCAGGGTGTCATCTGATTATTAACGTATTTCCAGAATTGTTAAATACCTGATCTGAGGGTACTTTATGTCCTTTTTTCTAAATGCGGATAAAGTTGCCGCACCGCTTTATCTTTGCTGAAAGAAATAGGCCAAGCATGCAAGTTACTACCCGAGCTATCGTTCTGTCTTCTCTCAAATATGGGGATAGTAGCCTGATAGTGAAGGCATTCACAGCCTCCGACGGATTGAAATCCTACTTGCTTAAAGGGGTACTGTCTTCCAGGAAAGGGAAATTGAAGGCTGCTTATTTTCAACCCCTGACCCAATTGGAAATCCAGGCTAATCACAAATACAAGGGCAGCCTGGAGAGTATAAGGGAAGCCCGCATCAGCTATCCATTTACCAGCCTGCATACAGATATGCAGAAAAATGCCATCGCATTCTTTTTGGCCGAAATTTTGCTCAGGAGCCTGGGAGAGGGCGCTAAAGACCCAGCCCTTTTCGAGTTTGCAGAAGCAGCCTTTCAATGGCTTGACACCCATGACCATAGTTCGAATTTTCATCTCTTCTTCCTTCTTCGATTGAGTAAATTTCTGGGCTTTTTTCCTGACACCAGTCAAACAGACCTTCCCTATTTTGACCTGCAGGAAGGAGAATTTACTTCTACGGCAGGCATACACCCGGTTGTTGAAGGAAATTCCTTAATCCATCTGAAAGCGCTTTTGGGCACAAATTTTGATAGTATGGATACAGTCAAATTGGGTAAAAAGGCAAGGCAGGAACTACTGCAAATCCTTGTAGTGTATTTTGAATTACATTTGCACGGATTTAAAAGACCCCGGTCCCTTGCCGTATTGAATGAGGTTTTCAAATGACATATTCGTACTAGCCTTCCTGTTATTAACCTTCTTAAGCAACTCGCTTAATGCACAGGAGATCAGGATTTTAGACCTGGATTCGCGGGAGCCTGTCGGTAATGTAGTGGTTTACAATAACAGTAGAACCAAAACGGCACTTTCCGATATTGATGGCAGGTGCAATCTCGATATTTTTAGCGGCAATGAACGGTTGAATTTCAGGCATCTGAGTTATGACGCCTACTGGTCAACCAAGAATCAGATCATCAAAAGGGGAGGCCGAGTGTACCTGAGCCTCAAATTACAGGAGCTTGAGGAAGTGGTCATGTCTGTATCTAAATGGGAACAGCAGAAAAAAGATGTACCCCAGAAAATAACTTCCATTAACGCCAGGAGTATTGCCTTTAACAGCCCTCAAACTTCGGCAGATCTTTTGCAAAGTACCGGACAGGTGTTTGTACAGAAGAGTCAGCTTGGCGGAGGGAGCCCCATGATAAGAGGCTTTGCCACCAACAGAGTACTGCTCTCTGTAGACGGTGTGCGGATGAATAATGCAATTTTCCGCGGAGGTAACATTCAGAATGTTATCTCCATTGATCCGTTCAGCGTTCAGAATACAGAAGTCATTTTTGGCCCGGGATCGGTCATTTACGGCAGTGATGCCATAGGTGGCGTTATGAATTTCCTGACGGTAAAACCCCAGTTTGCTGTTAATGAAGATCGCTACGTAGACGTGAACGCAAATTATCGTTTCGCTTCTGCCAATACAGAAAATACCCTCCACGCTGATTTTAATGTCGGCAAAAAAAATTGGGCTTTTCTAACCAGCATCAGCTACAATGATTTTGGAGATCTGAAAATGGGTAGTCACGGGCCGGAATCGTATCTCAGAAATCAATTTGTAAGTCGTATCAATGGTCGAGACAGCCTGATTAACAACCCAAATCCTCTTAAACAAACACCTACGGCTTACAGCCAATTGAACCTGCTTCAAAAAATATCCCACCGAGCCAACAATAGATGGAATTACGATTTGGGACTGCACTACTCCCAGACTTCAGATTTTCCCAGGTATGACAGGCTTATCAGACCCAATGATGATGGCGATGGCCTTCGCTCGGCCGAATGGTTTTACGGCCCCCAGAAGTGGTTTATGGGAAATCTTCAGCTGGAGCAGCTGGGCCGTGGCAAGTTCTACGATCGGTTAAAACTAACAACGGCCTATCAGAGGTTTGAGGAAAGCCGTCATGAGAGAAACTTCCAGGACCCGATTAAATACATCAACGAGGAACAGGTTGACGCCCTATCATTAAACCTGGATTTTGAGAACAAAAAGATCGGTGACCTGGGCTTGTTTTACGGAGCAGAATACGTCTTTAATCGGGTTGGTTCCACCGGGAGCCAACAGGATATAAATACAGGCCAGATCTCGGAGGCAGCTTCCAGATACCCGGACGGCTCTACCTGGCAATCTGCGGCGGCCTACATAAACGCAGAATACAAGAGTCAGCCCAATCTCACCTTTTTGTCCGGTCTGAGATATAATCAGGTATGGCTGAACGCCGATTTTGATACGAGATTCTATCCTTTCCCCTTTACCGAGACCAACCTCAGCAATGGGGCACTAACCGGTAGTCTGGGTTTCAGCTGGTTCCCCAGGGCCAGTCTTCAGCTAACCGCCAACGTCTCTACCGGGTTCCGGGCACCCAATATTGACGATACCGGTAAAGTTTTTGATTCTGAACCCGGATCTGTGGTAGTTCCTAATCCTGACCTCAAACCGGAATATGCCTACAATATGGAGATCGGCATCAGAAAGAATATCAAGGACAAACTGGTCCTTAAAGCAGCCACCTATTATACCTACCTGGATGATGCTCTGGTGCGAAGAGACTTCAGCTTTAACGGTCAGAGGCAGATACTGTACAATGGGGAGCTATCCAATGTTCAGGCCATACAGAATGCGGCTAATGCCTATGTATACGGACTGGAGTTGGGCATGGAAGCCTTTCTCAGCGAAAGTTTCTCACTCCGGGCTAATTATACCCTTACTGAGGGAACTGAAGAAGAGGCAGACGGGACTCAAAGTCCGGCACGCCATGCAGCACCAGCTTTCGGAGATTTTCACCTCTTGTGGAAGAATCAACGACTGCAAACAGATTTTTTTGTCAATTACAACGGGGAAATTGCTTTTGAGGATCTGGCTGTTTCCGAAAGGAGCAAGGCCTATCTATATGAAACCGACTCAAATGGAAATCCCTTTTCACCTTCGTGGTACACCTTGAATTTCAGGTCTCAGTATCAAATAAGTGATAAATTCCGGGCTCACTTCAATATTGAAAATATCACAGACCAGCGCTATCGTCCTTATTCCTCAGGGATTGCCGGTGCCGGAATCAATTTTATTATAGGCCTGGGCATCAACCTTTGACGAACTGAAAGTTAGCTTCTCTTAAACCTGGTAAGACGTATAATTTGCATAGCCGTTTTCAATTGAATTCACTAATTTTGCTGCCTTAATTTGATCTGGTCTAACAGCTATTATGAAGTTTGCCGAGTACAAGAGTTTAGATCTGCCCAAGATCGCAGAAGAGATCCTTAAATTCTGGAAAGACGCTGATATTTTCGAAAAAAGCATTTCTGCCAGGGAGGGGAATCAACCTTTTGTGTTTTATGAGGGGCCACCTTCGGCTAATGGCGCCCCCGGGATTCACCACGTGATGTCTCGTACTATCAAGGATATTTTTCCCCGCTACAAGACCATGAAAGGCTACCAGGTTAAGAGGAAGGCCGGCTGGGATACGCATGGCTTGCCTGTTGAACTGGGGGTAGAGAAAGAGTTGGGGATCACCAAGGAGGATATAGGCGTTAAAATCTCTATTGAAGACTATAACGAGGCCTGTAAAAAGGCTGTCATGCGCTATACAGATGCATGGAATAGCATGACGGAACAAATAGGTTACTGGGTAGATATGGATGATCCCTACATTACTTATAAGTCTAAGTATATGGAGACCGTCTGGTGGCTGTTGAAGCAGATCTATGACAAGGACCTGATCTATAAGGGATATACCATACAACCTTATTCTCCCAAAGCCGGAACCGGCCTGAGTTCTCACGAACTCAATATGCCGGGCACCTACCAGGACATCACCGATACAACGGTGACGGCACAGTTTAAAGCGATAGAAGCTAGCCTGCCTGAGAAATTGAGAGCGCTGGAAGGCGATATATATCTGCTAGCTTGGACAACCACTCCCTGGACACTCCCTTCCAATACGGCTCTTACTGTAGGACCAAAGATTGAATACTCCGTAGTTCAGACCTACAATCAGTACACATTTGATCCCATCATGGTCGTTCTTGCGAAAAACCTGATCGGGGAGCAGTTTGGAGGTAAATTTATAGAGACCCAGAGCGAGGAGGACTTACGTGCATACAAGAAGGAAGATAAAAAGATCCCGTTCAGAGTAGTGGATACCTTAAAAGGAGCTGAGCTCGTGGGGATCAGATACGAACAGCTTCTTCCATTCGCACAACCTTATGAGAATGCCCAAAATGCCTTCAGGGTCATTGCCGGTGATTTTGTTACCACTGAAGATGGAACAGGGATCGTTCATACCGCACCTACTTTTGGTGCAGATGACATGATGGTGGCACAAAAGGCCGATCCGCCCGTACCGCCGATGCTGGTACTGGATGAAAATGACAATCCTGTACCCCTGGTAGACCTGCAAGGCAGGTTCAGGCCCGAACTCGGATCGCTTGGCGGCAAATACGTGAAGAATGAATACTATGAAGACGGGAAGGCGCCGGAACGCTCCGTAGATGTGGAACTGGCCATTCGTCTGAAAGAGGAGAACAAGGCTTTCAAGGTTGAAAAATACGTGCACAGCTATCCCAATTGCTGGCGTACAGATAAGCCCATACTTTATTATCCCCTCGACTCCTGGTTCATAAAAGTTACCGAGATCAGGGACAGGATGTTCGAGCTTAACCAGGAAATCAACTGGAAACCCAAGGCTACCGGTGAAGGCAGATTTGGAAACTGGCTGGCCAACGCGAACGACTGGAATCTTTCCCGGTCTCGCTACTGGGGTATCCCCCTTCCGATATGGAGAACTGCTGATGGTAAGGAAGAACTGATCATTGGTTCTGTTGCCGAACTTAAAGAAGAGATGAAAAGATCAGTGGAAGCAGGTCTTATGGAAAAGGATCTCTTCGATGATTTTAAGCCAGGCGATATGAGCGAGGAGAACTATGAGAAAATCGATCTTCACAAGAATGTAGTGGATGAGATTGTTTTAGTTTCACCAACAGGTCAGCCGATGAAGCGCGAAAGCGATCTTATTGATGTTTGGTTCGACAGCGGTTCAATGCCCTATGCACAATGGCATTATCCGTTTGAGAACAGGGAATTTATTGATGGGAAAGAATTTTTCCCGGCCGATTTTATTGCAGAAGGGGTGGATCAAACCCGGGGCTGGTTCTATACCCTGCACGCCATTGCCACCATGGTTTTTGATTCAGTAGCCTATAAGAATGTACTTTCCAACGGGCTGGTCCTGGATAAAGAAGGCAAAAAAATGTCTAAGAGGCTGGGAAATGCTCCAGACCCGATAGAAACCGTGGCCAAGCACGGTCCGGATGCCACCAGGTGGTACCTAATCTCCAATGCCAATCCCTGGGACAATCTCAAGTTTGATATAGATGGGATTGTTGAGGTAAAAAGGAAGTTCTTCGGAACCTTGTACAATACCTATGCTTTTTTCGCTCTATATGCCAATATCGATGAATTCTGTTATTCTGAAGCAGACGTTAAACTAGAGGAAAGGCCTGAAATAGACCAGTGGATTCTTTCCGAATTACACAGCCTGATCTCCGTTGTGGACGAGGCCTATGCCGAATACGAACCTACCAGGGCAAGCAGGGCGATTTCAGACTTTGTGCAGGAAAATCTGAGCAACTGGTATGTCCGTTTAAGCAGGCGAAGGTTCTGGAAGGGGCAGTATGAGCAGGATAAGATCTCGGCCTACCAAACACTTTATACCTGCCTGGTTACCGTGGCTAAATTATCGGCACCAGTAGCACCGTTCTTTATGGATTCCCTGTACAAGAATCTCAGTGCTGTTTGTGAAAAAGATGCTTTTGAGAGCGTTCACCTGGCACCTTTCCCCAAGCAGGATAAGGGCTTATTGAATAAAACTTTAGAGCAGAAAATGCAGAAAGCTCAGGCTATTTCGTCACTGGTGCTGTCTATACGCCAAAAGGAAAAGATCAAAGTAAGACAACCCTTGCAGAAAATAATGATCCCTGTACTGAGCATCGCAGATAAAAACGAGATCTTAGCGGTAGCAGATCTGATAAAGTCTGAGGTGAATGTCAAGGAAATTGAATTGTTAGATGACGCGTCAGGAATACTCGTTAAAAGCATAAAACCCAATTATAAGCTCCTCGGACCGAGATTTGGAAAGGAAATGAAGAAAATAGCCCGACTGATAGGAGAACTGGGCCAGGAAGACATTCAAAAAATAGAGCAGGAGGGTAAAATATCGCTTGAATTAGAAAATAAAAGTATTATATTACAGTTAGAGGATGTAGAGATTTCCTCACAAGATATTGAAGGCTGGCTAGTGGCCAGTTCAGGTCCGTTGACAGTTGCCCTGGACATCACCATTAACGACGATCTAAAGAAAGAAGGGATTGCCCGTGAATTGGTTAACAGAATTCAGAATCTGAGAAAAGAATCCGGGTTCGATGTTACAGATAAGATAGATATCAAAATCCTGAAAGACGGCTTGGTTGAAAAAGCGGTGGAAAGTAACAGAAAGTACATCATGAATGAAACCCTTACCGCCGAATTGGATTTTGAAGAGCAACTGGAAGAGGGTACAGATATTATCTTTGATGAGGTGAACACCAAATTATTTATTCAAAAACACTAAAGTCATGTCAAAAGATATAAAGGTGAGATACTCAGACAAGGAACTGGAGGAATTCAGGGTCCTTATTGAGGAAAAGATTGAGAAAGCCAAAAGCCACCTGGAGCTGTTGAGAAGTTCCTATATGAACGATGGCAATAATGGTACGGATGACACGGCTCCTACTTTTAAGGCGTTTGAAGAGGGATCTGAAACCATGAGCAAGGAAGCCAATACGCAACTGGCCATCAGACAGGAAAAATTTATCAGAGACCTGAAGAACGCCCTGTTGCGCATAGAAAATAAGACCTATGGTATCTGCAGGGTAACCGGTAAGCTAATCAATAAAGACCGCCTCAAACTGGTTCCTCATGCTACACTAAGCATAGAAGCCAAGAATATGCAGAAATAGCGAAGATTGAAATCAGAGACTGCACCTTTGACTGTCAGGTGTTTCCAAAATTCAAACTCGCGTCAAAATTTATACGGCCTTTGCCCACAGCGAAGGCTTTTTTTGTACAACATAAAAAGGCTGATGTCAGCCTCAACCGTGAATATCCACGGCGAAAATCCAGCTTAATTGCCGGTGAAAAGTTTTGATAAATCCGGCGTTTAAGTCTAAATCCGGCGTAAATTCCTAATGATATTATGACTATTTTAGCCCCATTCTTTACAGACTTACAATGAGTTTAAAAAAGTCCCT
>JBPEXP010000053.1:0-4583 GCA_052031475.1 Flavobacteriaceae bacterium
CTGAGCGAATGATTACGCTGTTACACGAAAATGAGGGGGTAGATGAACAGATTTTGGCCTATATCAACCGACTTTCTGACTATTTATTTGTACTGGCACGTAAATTGTCTGATGAACTTAAAGTGAAGGAGATTAAGTGGATACCCGAAAAAAAGGACTAATAAATTCACAATTTCTTCGTTATCAATTTACCAAATCTAGAAATTGACCAAAATTTTGATGTAAATACACGCTGAATTTCTTGGCCAATTGGGTTTAAAAATTATTTTTGCAAAAATTTTAAAACTTTAGTAAGCCATGTACTGGACATTAGAACTAGCCTCCTATTTAAGCGATGCTCCTTGGCCTGCCACCAAAGATGAATTGATTGATTATGCGATAAGAACCGGTGCACCACTGGAAGTCGTGGAAAACCTGCAATCCATGGAGGAAGAGGGCGGTGAGATCTATGAATCCATCGAGGAGATTTGGCCAGACTATCCCACTGAAGAAGATTACCTCTGGAACGAAGACGAATATTGAAGCTATTTAAGGTGTTAATAAGATTAAAAAGTCTCATCAGAGGCTTTTTTTTTATGTAATTTTGACAGCCATCCCCCTATTTTTGGCCCTGCTATGGCCTATGGAACAAATATTGCACTCCTTGGATGGTTATAGCCTGCCTGGCTTGTAAGAATGCAAATCAAATCAGGTCCTGGCTCAAAAAAAATTTAATATGAGTTTACTAAATTCGGTTATCAAGGCTTTTGTTGGAGATAAAGCGAAGAAGGATGTAAAGGAACTCCAGCCCTTGGTTCAGCAAATCAATCGGGAATTCGATAAACTGCAAGACCTGGACCATGACGCCCTCAGAGATAAAACCCTCGAATTCAAGAATAGGATCACAGAAGCCCTGCAATCTGTTCAGCAAAAAATAGATGAACTGCAGGCTGAGGTCACAGCATCAGACGACATAGATCGCAATGAGGAATTATATGCAGAAATAGACAGCCTGGAGGAAGAGGCCTATAAAATCACTGAAAATACGCTCAATGAGTTGTTACCGGAAGCTTTTGCCGTTGTGAAGGAAACGGCCAAAAGATTCGTGGAGAATGAAACCCTGAAGGTGAGAGCGACTGAATTTGACAGGCAGCTTTCCGGCTCCAAGGAATATATCACCCTGGAAGGAGACCACGCTCTGTGGCAGAATTCCTGGGATGCGGCCGGCAAAGAGGTTACCTGGGATATGGTCCACTACGATGTTCAGCTGATCGGTGGTATTGCGCTCCACCAGGGCAAGATCGCAGAGATGCAAACAGGCGAGGGTAAGACCCTTGTTGCGACGCTTCCTGTTTATCTCAATGCCCTGGCAGGTAAAGGTGTTCACCTGGTGACTGTGAACGATTACCTGGCGAAGCGAGACAGCGCCTGGATGGGCCCGATCTTTGAATTCCACGGTCTGTCCGTAGACTGTATAGACCATCACAAACCAAATTCTACAGGTAGAAGGGCTGCCTACAACGCCGATATCACCTACGGGACCAATAATGAATTTGGTTTCGACTACCTGAGGGACAATATGGCACATACTCCCGCCGACCTGGTTCAGCGTCCTCATCACTATGCTATTGTAGATGAGGTGGATTCAGTGCTGATTGACGACGCCCGTACTCCGCTGATCATCTCCGGTCCGGTACCTGAGGGCGATAGGCACGAATTCAACGAGTTGAGGCCTAAAGTCTACGAAATTGTCCAGAAACAAAGACAATATCTGACCGGGGTCCTTGCCGAGGCGAAAAAACTCATTGCCGAAGGGGATACCAAAGAAGGCGGATTTTTATTGCTGAGAGTACATCGGGGACTTCCTAAAAATAAAGCCCTCATCAAATACCTCAGCGAAGAAGGCATTAAACAGTTACTGCAGAAGACCGAGAATTTTTATATGCAGGACAACAACAGGGAAATGCCGAAGGTAGATGCTGAACTTCTTTTTGTTATCGACGAAAAAAACAATCAGATAGAGCTTACGGATAAAGGGATTGAGGTGATTTCAGGGGATCAGCAAAAAGACTTTTTCGTCATGCCCGATATCGGCAGCGAGATCGCCAAGATTGAAGAGCTGGATCTCCCCATTGAGGAAGAAGCCGAGAAAAAAGAGGAACTCTTTAAGGACTTTGCCGTAAAGAGCGAAAGGATCCACACCATGAGCCAGCTCCTGAAGGCCTATACCCTGTTTGAGAAGGATGTAGAATACGTAGTCATAGACAACAAGGTACTGATCGTAGATGAGCAGACTGGCCGTATCATGGATGGTCGCCGTTATTCAGACGGATTGCACCAGGCCATTGAGGCGAAGGAGAATGTGAAGATCGAGGCGATGACCCAGACCTTTGCAACAGTTACACTCCAGAACTATTTCCGAATGTATAAGAAGCTGGCCGGTATGACCGGTACAGCAGTTACCGAAGCCGGAGAATTCTGGGAGATCTACGAACTGGATGTGGTTGAAATACCCACCAACAGGCCCATAGCCAGGCAAGACAAAAATGATCTGATCTACAAGACCAAGCGGGAAAAATACAACGCTATCATTGAGGAAGTTACCGAACTGGCTAACGCAGGAAGACCGGTGCTGATTGGTACGACATCAGTGGAAATCTCCGAACTGCTTTCAAGGATGTTATCCATCAGGAAGATCCAGCACAATGTACTGAACGCCAAACTACACAAGAAAGAAGCGGATATCGTAGCTGAAGCCGGAAATGCCGGTGTAGTGACCATTGCCACCAACATGGCAGGTAGGGGTACGGACATCAAGCTAACGGAGGAGGTTAAGAAAGCCGGAGGGCTAGCGATTGTGGGTACAGAAAGGCATGATTCCAGGCGGGTCGATCGCCAGTTAAGAGGTAGGTCGGGCCGACAGGGAGATCCGGGAAGTTCCCAATTCTATGTATCCCTGGAAGACAACCTGATGCGGCTTTTTGGTTCGGAGCGTGTTGCCAAGATGATGGACCGCATGGGTCTGAAAGAAGGCGAGGTCATTCAGCATTCAATGATGACCAAATCTATTGAAAGGGCACAGAAGAAAGTAGAGGAAAACAATTTTGGGATCAGAAAGAGATTGCTGGAATACGACGATGTAATGAATGCCCAGCGGGAAGTGGTCTATAAAAGACGCCGTCATGCTCTTCAGGGAGAACGACTGAAACTGGATATCGCCAATATGATCTACGATACCTGCGAACTTATCGCAGATACGAACAAAGCGGCCAGCGATTTCAAAAATTTTGAGTTTGAGCTGATCAAGTATTTTTCCATCACCTCGCCGGTTACACAGGAAGAGTTTAACAAACTTACTTTCCAGGAAATCGCAATTAAGGTTTACAATGCGGCCTACAGCTACTACCAGGACAAGGTAAAACGCAGTATGGATACCGCATTCCCGGTCATCAAGAAGGTCTATGAAGATGAGTCGAACAAATTTGAGCGCATCGTAGTACCCTTCACAGATGGTATTAAGACCCTTAATGTAGTGACCAACCTGAAGGATGCCTATGAATCTGACGGCAAGCAGTTGGTGACCGACTTTGAAAAGAATATTACGCTGGCCATCATAGACGACGCCTGGAAAACCCATCTGAGAAAGATGGATGAATTGAAACAATCAGTTCAGTTGGCCGTCCATGAACAGAAAGATCCATTGCTTATCTACAAGTTTGAGGCTTTCGAATTGTTTAAGTCGATGATTGAAAAGGTGAATAAGGATGTGGTCTCATTCCTCTTCAAAGGAGAATTGCCATCATCAGACACCAGTGAGATCCAGGAAGCCAGGCAGGTCAAGAGACCGAAAGAAAAGCTGAAGACGACCAAAGAAGAGATCCCGAATTCGGATGAGTTAGCTGCCAGAAACAGGGCTATTAGCCAGAATCAGGGGGCAAGGCAGAGCATCACAGAAACCATAGTGAGGGAAAAACCGAAAATTGGAAGAAATGAACGCGTCACTATCAAAAATGTCATGTCCGGAGAGAGCAAGGTCGTGAAGTTTAAGCAGGCCGAACCGCTGATCGATAAAGGTGAGTGGGTCCTGGTTGATGAATAACGAACTGATTTATATACTAAAAACGGCCGCGACGGGCCGTTTTTTTTATGCCTCAAAATGTTCATTTGTTGTGAAAAAGTCCTTCAAATTATTTTTTGCATCGCCTTGCAAAGTATAGTAAAACATAATTAGCTTTACGAAAAGCCCCGGATCCATTTCTGATAGAACTTGCCTATGGACGTAGTTTAACCAATTCAGAACTCATGCCAGAACAAGAGTCAGGCCAGATCAAATACCACAAAAAACTCAATTGGATCTCCGTACTCGGACTTATTTTAACCCTCGTCTGCCTGCTTACAGCATTTGTTTCGAGCCTGTATATGGGCCTTGATCCGGCTTATGCTTACTTTCTGGTGGCCCTGGGTGTAGGCTTTGTCATCATTACGCTGGCGCATATGCGCCTGCAACTTAAGCCTTCAGCAAAAGCGCAAAAAGCGGTAAATCAAGAGCTCGTGCAAAAAATTCATGAAAAGGATATTTTGCTTAAAGAAGTTCACCACCGGGT
>JBPEXP010000054.1:0-5310 GCA_052031475.1 Flavobacteriaceae bacterium
AGGCAGCCCCTTGTGGGCCGTAGAGCGGATTGTTCACATCATTAATGGCATAAATTGTCTTATGTTCAAAGGACCTTTCCCGGGGTGGTACAATACTTCTTATGTGGATCAGGTTTGTGCCGTTAGGACTAAGAGACTTACCATCTTTATCCAGGAACTCGTAGCCCATAGCAGCAGCGATGCCGGTTCCACCGTCGTTAGTAGAACTCCCGCCGAGGCCTACGTAAATAAAATCTGCACCTTTGTCCAAAGCGTCTTTGATCTGCAGACCGGTGCCATAGGTTGAAGTGTATAAAGGATTTCTATCTAGGGGGCTCAGCTGTGTAAGTCCGGCCGTTTGAGCCATCTCTATATATGCCGCCTTTTTGGAGCTCTGAAATAAATAGGTTGATTTAAACGGTCTTCCCAGCGGGTCTTGAGCCGCGCATTCAATGGGTTGTGCATCCGTATAGTGTTCGATGGAATCAATAAATCCATCCCCACCATCAGAAACAAGGGCGCTGAAGAATTTGGCCTCGTGATCGGTTTTTTTAATTCCTTTGGCCAACGCTTCTATTACCTGCCCTGCGGTAAGTGATCCTTTGAATTTATCCGGAACCAGAAGGTACTTCATCTCTGCGCTATAGACCGGTGAAACGATTCATGATCCGGCCTGTTCAATTAAATATAGGCTTTAATTCCTATTTTAGCCCCATTATTCTAATACATCAATCACTTGGCTACCAACAAAGCCTTACTGGTTAAAGGGATCCGATTCCTAAGCTACACGGTTTTTTTGATGTTCCTGGCACCTGTGGTCCTGTACCAGGCATTTAAGAACCAGGATCATCCCTTTTATATACCGGTTCTGATCATCGGTTTGTTACTGGCCGTGGCAGCCATTGGAATGGGGTTTTACAGCATCAAGATCTTCATAGATGCCCTTTTTGGAAAGAAAAGGCACGGATAACATCAAATATCGCAGTAACTCGATCTGCCAGGTCTCCGATATTTACAGCCCATTGATATTGCCCACCAGCCATGCAGGTATTATCTTTGCGGACTTAAACACATCATTTGGCAACAGTAAATATTACCTTACCGGACGGATCAGTCAGGGAATATCCACAGGGTACTACGCCCTATGAGGTTGCACTAAGCATCAGCGAAGGATTGGCCCGCAACGTTATTTCGGCCAGTTTCAACGAACAGACTGTTGAGACTACCTCCGCATTAAATGAAGATGGTGCCCTGGTGCTGTATACCTGGAATGACGATGAAGGGAAAAAGGCTTTTTGGCATTCCTCTTCACACGTCATGGCCCAGGCCCTGGAGGAACTATATCCCGGTATTAAACTGACTATCGGACCAGCCATCGAAAATGGCTTTTATTACGATGTAGATTTTGGGGATCACCATATTTCAGAGAAGGACTTCCCGGCCATCGAAAAGCGCGCCCTGGAAATTGCCCGGGGAAAGCACGCTTTTAAGATGAGACCGGTTGCCAAGGCAGAGGCCCTTTCCTATTACAAAAAACAGGACAATGAATATAAGGTAGAGTTGATAGAGGCTCTGGAAGACGGCACGATAACTTTTTGTGACCACGATAGCTTTACGGATCTCTGTAGAGGTGGCCACATTCCTAATACAGGCTTCATCAAGGCCCTAAAAGTACTAAATGCTGCAGGCGCCTACTGGAGAGGGGATGAGAACAACAAGCAGCTGACCAGGGTTTATGGCATATCCTTTCCTAAGCAAAAAGATCTTACTGAATATTTAGCTCTCCTGGAGGAAGCCAAAAAAAGAGACCACCGTAAACTTGGTAAGGAGATGGAATTGTTTACCTTCTCGAATATGGTAGGCCAAGGTCTGCCTTTGTGGCTGCCAAAGGGAGCTGCATTGAGGGAGCGATTAGAGCAATTTCTGAAAAAAGCCCAGAAAAAAGCAGGCTACGAAATGGTGGTCTCGCCGCATATCGGACAAAAAGAACTCTATGTGACTTCAGGACATTATGCCAAGTACGGTGAAGATAGTTTTCAGCCCATTCACACACCCAAGGACAATGAGGAGTTTTTATTAAAGCCGATGAATTGTCCGCATCACATAGAGATCTTTAAGAGTAAACCTTTGTCTTATCGCGACCTGCCCAAGCGCTATGCCGAATTTGGGACCGTATATCGCTATGAGCAAAGCGGCGAATTGCACGGACTCACCAGGGTTAGGGGATTTACACAAGACGATGCCCATATTTTCTGTACTCCGGACCAGTTGAATGAAGAGTTCAAAAACGTCATCGATCTTTCGCTATATGTACTTGGATCTCTGGGTTTTGAAGATTTTATCACCCAGGTTTCAATCAGGGATCCCGAGACTCCTGAAAAATACCTCGGATTGCCCGAGGTTTGGGATAAAGCGGAACAGGCCATACTGAATGCCGCCGAGGAAAAAGGTATCAACTATACGATAGAAAAAGGAGAAGCTGCATTCTACGGGCCCAAACTTGATTTCATGGTCCGCGATGCTCTGGGAAGGAAATGGCAACTGGGTACCATTCAGGTTGATTACAACCTGCCGGAACGATTCGGACTCACCTACAAGGGGCCAGACAATGAGCTTCACCAGCCCGTTATGATTCACCGGGCGCCTTTTGGAAGCATGGAGCGATTTATGGCCTTGCTTTTGGAACACACCGGTGGGAATTTTCCTTTGTGGCTGACGCCTGAACAGGCCGTAGTCCTTCCGGTGAGTGAGAAGTATGAAAAATATGCCGAAAAAGTTTTAAATTCTCTGGAAAATCACGAAATTCGCGCCCTCGTTGATAACAGGAATGAAACTGTAGGAAAAAAAATACGGGAAGCAGAAGTGGCCAAAATACCTTTCATGCTTGTCGTAGGTGAACAAGAGGAAGAAAAGGGTACTGTAGCAGTGCGAAAACACGGCGGCGAGGATTTGGGATCTATTTCCGTGAAGGCCTTTGCAGACTTGGTCGAAAAGGAAATAAATAGTACCTTAAAGTCGTTTTGACGTTTATGTTTAACCTAAATTAATAAGTCATAGCAATAAGAAGAAGATCCAGGCCCCAACCGAGAAGGGAGAACAAAAATCCACACAAAATCAACGAAAAAATAACCGCACCCAAGGTGAGGTTAGTGGGCGACAACGTAGAAATGGGAGTTTATTCCATAGACAACGCCCGCGAACAGGCAGACGAATTGGGATTAGACCTCGTGGAGATATCTCCGAATGCTGATCCGCCCGTTTGTAAGATCATTGACTATAAGAAGTTCCTTTACGAACAGAAAAAGCGAGAAAAGGCCCTCAAGGCCAAGGCTACCAAAGTGATTGTGAAGGAAATCCGGTTCGGACCTAATACGGACGACCACGATTACGAGTTTAAGAAGAAACACGCAGAGAAGTTTCTCAAGGACGGCGCCAAATTAAAGGCTTATGTATTTTTTAAGGGCCGTTCCATCGTTTATAAAGACAAGGGAGAGATATTGTTGTTAAAGCTCGCCCAGGAACTGGAAGATTACGGTAAGGTGGAACAAATGCCGAAGTTGGAAGGTAAGCGAATGACCATGTTCATCGCACCAAAGACCAAAAAGTAATCTGCCCTAAAGAAAAAATTGCAGGCTTGTTGCCTGGAGTGCGTATAAATAAAAGTAGAGCAAGATGCCTAAAATGAAAACAAAATCCAGTGCCAAAAAGCGGTTCAAGCTTACTGGTACGGGTAAGATCAAAAGAAAGCACGCTTTTAAGAGTCATATTTTAACTAAGAAGTCTAAAAAGCGTAAGCTGAGACTGACCAATACAACATTGGTTCACAAGGCCGATGAGGCCAGTATCCTGGAGCAATTACGTTTGAAGTAATTTTCTCCGGACAGGTATAGTATTAACCCTGGAGTCCGGCCCATAAAAGTCCCTTAAGATCTCAAGATCGAGTAAACAGGGCGCCGGCTACAAAAACATCTAAAAAAATGCCAAGATCAGTAAACTCTGTAGCTTCCAGAGCAAGAAGAAAAAAAATAATGAAGCAGGCCAAGGGCTATTACGGCAGACGCAAAAACGTCTGGACGGTAGCCAAAAACGCGGTTGAAAAAGCAATGCTTTACGCATACAGGGACCGCAGGAACAAGAAAAGAAATTTCCGATCGCTCTGGATCGCCCGTATCAACGCGGGTGCCAGGGAACATGGAATGTCCTACTCCCAGTTCATGGGTGCCATCAAAGCCAAGAATATTCAATTGAACCGAAAGGTGCTGGCCGATTTGGCTATGAATCACCCGGAAGCATTTAAGGCTGTAGTGGAAAAGGTCAAGTAAACAATAGTACACCAATAGAGAAACCCGGATTATTGATCCGGGTTTTTTTATTTATTTGGTAAATAGCCATAAGCACTGATTATCATATACCCCATGCTGTTAGCACCAGACGCCTGCCCGAGGCACGGTTCCTGTGCTCACAGAGATAAATGCCCTGCCATATACCAAGATTGAGTCGGCCGTTCGTGATAGGCAGCTGAACACTAGAACCCATTAAAGAGGCTTTAATATGTGCCGGCATGTCGTCCGGTCCTTCCATCGTATGAATGTAATAAGGCGCGTTTTCCGGGATCATCTTGTTCATATGGCTTTCGAAATCTGTCCTCACAGATGGGTCTGCGTTTTCATTGACCGTAAGACTGGCTGAGGTGTGCTGGATCAGAATATGCAGGATACCTCTATCAATCTCCCTGATTTCGTCAAAATCTTTTAGGAGCTCTTCAGTAACCAGGTGAAATCCCCTTGACCGGGGTGCCAGCTGTATTTGTTTTTGGAATAGTTTCATTGGAAGTAAATGTAAAACTTTCCCAATTCACTCGGTCATATACATGAAAAAAATACCTTTGTCCCCGATAGCTTAAAAGATGGATCTGTCTTCTGTACAATTAGTTGTTGCCGATATGGATGGCACCTTGCTGGATTCTGAACACCAGGTCAGCGATCAGTTTTTTGATCTTTACGAAGAACTGAAAATGAAGGGCGTAAGTTTCGCGGCAGCCAGCGGAAGACAGTACGATAGCATAGTGGATAAGCTAAAACCCATAGCATCGCATATCACCATCATAGCAGAGAATGGAGGTTTTGCTGTGCATAATGGCAAGGAAGTGGTGAGCAATCCTTTGAAACCCAATCAAAAGGATCTGATCCTTGAGGAGGTTGCTCCCATCAAAAATGCCTTTCCGGTGCTTTGCGGAAAGTATTCGGCTTATTTGCAACCCAATACGCCTTATTTCCTGGCCAAACTGAAAGAATATTACACGCATTTCAATATCATGGAGGATCTGAGGTC
>JBPEXP010000055.1:0-2176 GCA_052031475.1 Flavobacteriaceae bacterium
TCTTGCCTTCCGTGCCCAGCTGATGTAAGATCAGCCCCATGGTGATCACGTCGGCTTCAGGCAGTTCGTCTTTTTCATAGTCGCCTTCTACCACTTTGACCCTCGGTGAGAAATCGAGGCGCTCAATATTTTCACGGGCAATGGCTGAGACCGCCGGCAGATCGAAGCTGATACATTGCATATGAGGCTGAGAGGCAGCTACCTGGGTAGCGAGATTCCCGCCGGCACCACCTATGTCACAAAGGGTATGATATTGAGAAAAATCAAAATCACGGGCAAAAGTCATGAAATTGCCCATCTGGAATCCGCCCATGGCACTGACGTACTCCCTGAGCCTTTTTTCATCTGCATAGAGCAGGTCAAAGAACGACTCATCGCCGCCTTTGGCCTCATTCTGAGGCTCGCCTGTACGAAGGCCCTCCTCCAGATTGTCCCAGAAGCCGTAGAGGCGGTTGTTGCACATCTCCAGTATACTACCGATATAGGTGGCTTTATTCTTGTCGAGGTAGAGGTCGGTCTCTGCAGTATTGCTGTAAACAGCAGTTTCTTTAAGTCCTTTTCTTTTTAAGAATCCCATAGCAACCAGTGCGTCGAGAAAGTCGTATAAACTCCGTTCGTGTAGTCCTAATTTGATTTTGAGTTTTTCTGCGGAGGCGGGTCCGCGGCCCAGGCGGGTAAAAAGACCTATGTTCACGGCGGTTAATAATACTTTGGAGGCCCAGAATCCCATTCCAACATCCATGATCTTGGTGGGACTGACCTGCTGCTTTGGCACTTCGGTGGCTACTGTTGATTCCATATTGAGTTAATTTAGTGAGTTCCTTTTTTTGGCATCCATCCGGATGTACTTCCCAGACAATAGGTAGTTCTGATCGGGGGTCGTGATCTTTGTTAAATTCGCTTTGTGCTCTTGCTGATGCAAGGGGTGAAGTTGAAGTATTCCCATGCAAATTTCTATACCTTCCTAATGTACAAAAATTTACTTGTCTCTACAATATAGTCCGTGAAGGGGAAACAAGTTTCGACAACATGAAAAAAGGGGCCGCTTAAACGACCCCTTCATCACTCTCGATTGCGCAATCGAATTGCATGGACTTATTCTACATCCCCTGAGGAATCATCATTCATGGCTGCGATTTCATTAACAGCCATCATATAATCAACCAGGTTGTAATAAGCGTGTTCTTCCACAATCTTCCCATCCATAAATTGGGCTGTGAGATGCACCGGAATCTTAAGATCCCGGTCCAGGGCACCTACTTTTCCTTCCCAGGTTCCCCAGAAATTGACCCACTTTTCATTCTTGTCGTCTATGATCATTTCATAAAAAACGTCTTTATCTGAAAAACCATACTCGGAAATAGGCTCCAGATAGCCTTGTAGTCCCTCCAGGGTCTGGGCAATGTCTGCGGGTTCCGTGCTGTTGTGATAAAGCTTGGCAGTATCTGCATAGTGACCCTTCCAGGCATCCCAATTCCCTGCGTTGTAATCGCTGATCAGGGATTTAACAGCGTCGATCTCAGGGCTTTGGTTCGTCCAGCGATCCGGACCCTGCTGGCATGCCACAATCAGGAGCAGCACAACACCTATCCATATTAGCTTTCTCATCACATGGATTTTTGAAATTAGTTTAACATCCATTTTTCGGTACTTATTCCTGCTGTGGACTGTAAGCCAGGTCAGGCCGCATCATACCAGAAACTTCATCCACACTGGTTACGTATTTCATCATTTCACCAAAGACTTGCTGACGTTCCTCTCCCAAAATATTGTCGTTCTCAGCACCCATGGTCTCGAACTCAATCCCATCTTTAGAAGCAATGGCAACCAAGTAATAATTACCCATTGTTCCGAAACCGCTCTGATAAACCCTGTAATGCATCTTAGATCCTTTTTCTTCGAAAAAATCCTTGATTGCCTTCATTTTCTCCGTGAGTTTGGCATTGTGTTCCGGTGTAGTTCGTACATAATAGAATCTCCTGTAATTCTGTCCTTCGGGAGTCTGGGTGAAACCATCCGGCATGTAGGTCAGGTCTTCATTTAAATGCAGGACATAATCTCCATGGGCCGTATAGCACTTATCCATGTTGGAGAACATATTACCAAAGGCTTCTTCGCCCATGGCTTCCTGCAATGGCTTAAATCCATCGTAGTTAATATCAGCCATGGAACTGAT
>JBPEXP010000056.1:0-5258 GCA_052031475.1 Flavobacteriaceae bacterium
ACCCCAAATCAAGCCGCCCTCGCCAAAATGACACTGGCGGGGGCAATCTGAAGTTTGCCAAGCAGGATCTCAAGAATCATTTTCTTAATTTAAAGACGTCAAAACAAAAGAAATTTGTAAAATAAGTATATCAAAAACTATAATTAGAATGGGAAGCCAAGCCCATAAACATTTATGTGCATTAAATCACTGGCTTTCCTGTCTAAAGGAATCTTAATCAGAAAGGTACCCATGAAACAAATGATAACTATGATGGCCATCCTTGTCTTGCCGATGGTCATCAGCTGCAAAGGCGATCATAAAAAAAACAATGAGGTGGAGGAATTGACCGATACCTGGACAGTGGATTTTTTTGACGATTTTGATACTTTCAACAAGGACAATTGGCAGGACCAGATGATCTGGGTTAACAATGAGGATCAATGCTATGTGCCTGACGGGCGGTTCAACACCCGGGAAGTCAGCAACGGCACACTCAAATTGCGGGTTGTGGATCTGGGCGAAAATCGCCCTTGTGACAATCTGGACGTCAAGACCAATGAGAAGCACCCGGACACGCAATATGTGGCCGGCCGGATCATTTCCAAGAACCGGAAGGAGTTCATTAAAGGTAAGTGGACGGCCAGATTAAAAGTTGAAAACAGTGGCCAATCTGGCATGTTCCCGGCATGGTGGCTTTTGGGTGCGTTGAACAATGAGCCCCCTGTGGAGGATGAAGACGAAACTGTATGCTGGCCGCTGACTGGCTCAGGAGAAATAGATATTTTTGAGCATCACAGCGATGGCGGCCCGGACCATTATGCAGCCCGGGCCATTGTAAGCCTGGGTGAATGCCAGAGCGGCGATTGGCAGGGCAAGATGCTGGTACAGGAAGCTACCTTGGGAGAATATCATGATTACGCGGTTGAATGGGACGGTAATGATCTCGTATTCCGTTTGGATGAAGAAGAAGTGTACAGAGCCGTAGATGAAGGTGGAAAGTTTCCTGAGCCTATGTTCGCAATTTTAAATTTCGCCAAGATCAACGATTCTCCAATGACAGAGGACTGGGTGATGGAAGTTGATTGGGTGAAACATGAATTTAAAAAATGAGTGCATAAGTATGGCTGTAATTCAGGGTAAAAAATGACTGATTGCACATGTTTTAACCAATGATCCTTAAAACCATGGAAAGCTGCGGCCAAAATTATTGTCAGGAACATGACCCCATATTAAGCTCTTAATCTTGCTATCAAATAAACAAAGAAGAACACTTTTTCAAGTCCTTCCTTTTGGTGTAATACCAGCCATTTTCAGCGCGGTTCATGTCATTATGGAAAAAGGTATCCTGGGTGATCATCCTGTATATCCATCTACGGGAAATCCTTTCGACTCAAATATTATCATATCGGTTCTGACCTCACTTACCATAGGCTTGCTTATTGGATCTTTTGAGGTGCGCTATGTGAATGCCTGGTTTCAAAACAGAAGCTTTTATGAAAAGATCTTTTTCAAATCCATCGTATACACATTGGCCATAATTATTGCCTCCCTGATCATTATTGTTCTCGGCCATTCGGTCAATCAGGGATTAAGTCCATTTAGCAGCACTATCTGGAGTTTTGTCCTATCATTCTTTAAAAATTTTGTCTTTTGGAGTATTATCTGCTACTATTCTCTGGCTATTGTGATCAGTTTATTTTATAAAGAGGTAAGTGACAATATGGGCCAGGCCGTTTCCTATAACTTTTTTACAGGAAAATATCATCATCCCAAGTCGGAATACAGGGTTTTTATGTTTCTCGATATGAAGTCTTCGACGGCCCATGCCGAAAAACTTGGCCATATAAGATATTTTCAGATGCTCAAAGATTATTACGATGACATATCGCAACCCATTCTGAATTTTGGCGGGGAGATTTATCAGTACGTTGGAGACGAAATTGTAATAACATGGAAGGCGAGAAAGGATTTAGCAAAAAATGCATTGGAGTGTTTTTTTGCGATGAAAGCTGCATTATCTGACCAACATCAAAAATATTTTTCGAAGTATGAAGTTGTCCCTGCATTTAAGGCTGGAATTCATTATGGCAAGGTAACTACAGGTGAAATTGGATCGCTCAAAAAAGATATCGTATTCACCGGCGATACCCTGAATACAACCGCCAGAATTCAAAGTCTGTGTAATCATTATGAAGTTGATTTACTCGTATCTGATGTTTTCCTGCAAGAAGTAGAATCAACAGGTAATTATGATTACAAATCATTGGGTGAGGTGCAATTGAGGGGTCGAAATCAGAAAATAAAATTATTTAGTTTATTTAGAACGGATCAAATCATTGTATAGCCCTCATTTCTTGTGACGGTTCAAAGAATAGCATTATAATCATCATGTACACAAAAAACCTCATCGACTATTTCAACAGTTATCTTCCATTAAGTAAGGAGGAGGTTGCCATAGTTAAAACAATATTTAAAGAGCGAAGGGTTAAACGAAGACAGTTCATACTTCAGGAAGGTGATGTCTGCAGGCTTAATACCTTTGTAGTTGAGGGCTGTTTTAGAATGTACATGGTTGATGAAAAAGGCAAGGAACACAATCTGCAGTTTGCCATAGAAAACTGGTGGATTGGTGATATTGGCAGTTTCCATTCTGAAGAACCGAGTAAATTATATATCGAGGCGCTTGAAAACTCCGTTATACTCCAGATCAAAAAAGAGGACCAGCTGCAGCTCTTTGTCAATTACCCCAAGTTTAACAGGATATTCAGGGTTTTCACAGAAAATGCACTGGTGAGCGCGCAACGCAGGATACTTTACAATATTAGTTCTACAGCAGAGGAACGTTATCTGGACTTCCTGAAGCGTTACCCGCACTTTTTCAATAGAATCTCTAATGTTCAGATTGCCTCTTATTTAGGTGTAACTCCGGAGTTTCTAAGTACTATTCGTAAGAAGATCGCTAAATCTTAATCTACTTTAAGATTCTTTCTTAAGATAGCTTATTGGTGCGCCATTGTTTCTAGGCGCAAATTTGTCATGTCAATAATAATCTAATACAAAAGACATGAGAAATTATCTATTAATCTTCCTGACGGTTGGCTTTCTTCTCACTGTGAGGGCGCAGAAAAAACTACAGGAATATGAACCCGTACTGGCGGAAACGCTGTCAAGGTCTGTCCAGATTGATCCGAATGAGGGCTTTACCATCCAAAAAGTTACACCCTCAGTTCATTTACTTACTGACGGTATTTGGCAATCTATTGCCATCGAGTCTGATAATGAAATTATCCTGGTAGATGCCCCTGAGAGTTTTGGGGCAAAAATTAAAGGTGCAGTTGCCTCTGTGACTTCTAAACCTATTACAACTCTGGTTTACAGCCATGGTCATTCAGACCATATCGGGGGGTCCAATCATCTTTCGGATGTATCGGGCCTGGAAATAATTGCGCTGTCAAAAACGGCTGAATTTCTGCGGGAACAAAAAGATCCGCGAAGATTGATCCCAACAAAGACATTTGAAGGAGCTTATGTACTTAAAAAAGGAAATACCGTGGTACATCTGAACAACCATATGAACTACCATTCGCCGGAGGGTGATCTTTTTATTTCAGTTCCCGGTGAGAAGTTCCTGATGGTCATAGACGTCTTGGCTCCCGGTTATGTTCCTTTTAAAAATTTGGACCTCAGTAATAACGTGGACAAATACCTGAAGGTTTTTGACCAGATATTGGGTTACGACTTTGATGTTTTTGTCGGTGGGCATCTCACGGCGATAGGGAATAAAACCGATGTTCAAGAGACCAAAGACTATGTTAGTGACCTCTATGAAACGGTAACCCGTATCCACAAAAGCACTGATATGATGGCCGTTATGGCCGCAGCGGCCCAGGAAATAGGCTGGAACAACAAGTATCTATTGTTTAAGGTCTTTCTAGACAAGATCATCGATGAAAGTGCACAGGAAATTGAGAGCCGCTGGACAGACAAGTTATCAGGAGTGGATGTCTGGTCTAAAAGCCATGCGGCTACTATGCTGAACTATGTCCGCTGGGACGATTAATTAAAAAATTAAATCATGAAAAATATCAAAATGATAGCCCTTTTGATGCTCGTACTATCTATTTCGTGCGGTGAAAAGTCACGTGAGGAAAGGCTACCATCATCAAATTCAGAAATCATGCAAAAAGAAGAAAAACAAAGAATAGAACAATTGTTGGCCGAGTATGAAAAATCCCTGAATACATCGGATGCCAAATTGGCTCAATCACTTTATACGAAAGACGGGATTTTTATGCCAACGGAAGCACCCTCCGGCATAGGGCCGGAAGGTATACTCAGGTCTTATGAACATGTTTTTTCTCAAATTCAATTACATATTGAGTTTTTTATAGACGAGATTGTAGTGGAGGGAAATATGGCCTATGCAGTAACCAGTTCTAAGGGAACAGTAACGATTCTTGCCAATGGAGCGGCAGTACCGGAGGCAAACCGGGAACTCTTTGTTTTTGAGAAGGTGAACGGAGTATGGAAAATTGCTAGATATATGTTCAATAAGACTGAACCGAAAGGATAAGGAAGCCGTTAAAATAATCGAATTATTCATAGTGGTTAGAAGTTACCTAACTTTTAAACCACTATTTTTCTTATACATATACCGATATACAAAAGTTGAGAAAATTTAACTTTCAATTTTCATCATGTTGAAACTCTAAAATATCACCAGGTTGACATTCCAAAACCTCACAAATTGAATTCAAGGTGCTAAAACGAATCGCCTTTGCCTTACCGGTCTTTAAAATTGAAAGATTTGAAAGCGTGAGACCCACTTTATCAGACAACTCGTTCAAAGACATTTTGCGCTTGGCCATCATGACATCTAAATTAACAACAATCGCCATTACCTAAATTGTTAAGTCGTTTTCCGATTGAATTTCAACCCCTCGTTTGTAAAACAAACTGATAATAAATATGACCCCTGCCATAAATAAAAACTCTTCTGCAGACCAGTCATAAGTGAATAAAACGCCTTCGTTTTTCAGCCATTTACTAAAACCGGCCCCTATCATCGCCACAATTCCGGCTAAGAAGGAAACATGTCCTATTTTGCTGATTAAATCAGAAACGGATCCACTAAACGGATGCTGTTCATCAAACCTGGAAAATAGCTTGATGACCAAAAAAAAGATGTAGGCTTGTAATGCTAAAAGAAGTACAATAAGGCTTACAAAGGCCACATAAAAAGCAGGACTATAACTGTGTATATTGGAAAGATCCAG
>JBPEXP010000057.1:0-5337 GCA_052031475.1 Flavobacteriaceae bacterium
CTTACGGTTGGCCAGATAGTGGCTGTGAAGCGAGATACCGTTTACCACGGCAGACTGAAGAGGAATCTCATTGGTGTACACTTCGAGCCTGTTTATGGGCCTCTGGCTATTGAAACAGAGCTGAATTATTCTTGAATCGTCGGAAATAGTATCTCTTATTGTTTCGATCACTGGCAACTCGATCGGCTTTACAGGAGCCTTGCTCACATAGGTAAATCCGGTGCTGTATTTACTGCTGATCGTTCGCCCTGAAAGCGACTCTGGTTCTTCCTTTTGATCGCCTATATATTGGGAAGTCCATTCGGAGGGTACGTGCTCATAGGTTGCCCACCGGGCAGAATTCTCATCGGCATTGAGCACATAGAGCAAACTACTGGGTTTTGGGGCCTCTTGATCAAAACCTGAAGATAAATGAGCGCCCAGAAAGAAGCCCATGCTCAGCCCAAGTGAAAGCAGGGCCCAGTTCTGTTTTTGAGAATAGAAACCGAATATACCGGTAAGCAATAGGAAAAGAAGCGTTGTGAGTACGGTACTGGTAATGATCATCTTGAGTCCCAGGCCTACGGGAAACTGTTGAATAAACGGTCCCAGGATCCAGAGTGCAGGTAAGGCCAGCAGGAGTAAAAAGATAAGATGGGGTTTCTCCTGCTGCAGCAATATTAGAAATGAGGCCAGCATGGCCAGCACAGGGACTGCTAAAAAACTGGCTCCGGGCAGATATTCTGCCAGCAAGCCCACAATCAATAGCCAAATTGCCAAAGGTGCAACCATCAGGTCTGCCGGGCTGTGATTTTTGAATTTCTCATAGGCAAAAAAGCAGACGGCGAGCGATAACATGACAAAGGCCAGTATATAGCTGTTCCCATTATAAGTAAAACCGTGGAGAATGTCTTTGTATTGGGGGTAGAGAGACAGAATAATCTTCCAGCCATAAAAGCCGATCAATCCATTGATCACCAATACGAGGAGGGCCGGAATAAATCCGAGAAATACTCCTTTTAAGCTGAGCTTGTTCATTCTCCATCCGTAGATCAGTAAACCCAAAAAAACGAGAAGTGAGAGGAAAAACATAGGCCAGATCCAGTCGAAAGGGTAGGAGATCAGCCGGTAGAAGGGTAAAGTGAAATAAACATCTTCATTCAGGCTTTTGAGGTCTCCCAGATCTGCCTGGCTGAAATATTCCAGCAAGGGCATGAGGTAGCTTCCCTGGTGCATGAGGCTGTTCCTGTCTAAGCGATCGTAACGGTCATTGGCCGTGTGATAGTCATAATGATCGTCTATAAAGGCAAAATTAAAGCCTTCAATATCTTCATCTTCACGGAACACTGTCAGGTCTGTATCATTGGGAAGCAATTTATAGATACTGTAGGCCAGTGAATTGGCCACCGGATAATCCGGATCTGCTTCAGAAAAAGCTTCGATCATCTTAGCATTGGCCCTGTTGGTTTCAATAAGCATGTAAGAAGGACCTCCGCTGCCACGGGCTTCAAAATTCAGGACCAGGCCCACATCGTTGATCCACTCATGTTGGTTGACAAACAGATCGGCCCCATTGAGGCCCAGCTCTTCTGCGTCAGTAAACAGGACGATGATATCGTTTACCGGTTTCGGATTTTTAGCCAAATAAGTCCGTAGTCCTTCCAATATGGTTGCTACGCCGCTTGCAGCATCGCTGGCTCCCAGGGATGAATGCGGACTACTGTCGTAATGAGAGAGCAGTAATAAGGCCTTGCCCTGGCCGCTCCCTGATATTCTGGCCATAATATTAGTAGCCTTGCTCAGATTTGCCCAGTCGCCAGCCGTATAGCCTTCCTGTATCTGGACTTGCAGTCCCAGGTTTTCCAATTCGGAGACCAGATAATCCCGCACCTGGGAATGAGCCGGGAAACCCACAGCATGTGGAGCTTCAGACATCTTTTGAACGTGGATAAGTGCGCGGTCTGTAGAGAATTCATCTGCAGCTACCTGAACCCCTTCCTCATAATCAGGCATGGCCGAATCTATTCCCCAATAAACAGCCAAAAGGATCAGCAAAAAGCTAACCACAGCGTGGTATTTTTTCATATTGTGAATTTATCAATTAAATAGAATCAGGGACAAAGCATCTGCACATTTAATCGACTTTTTTTATGAAATTTTCAGAATTTGACTATATTTAAGTTTAACCAACAATTGATAAAAACATGGCAATCAAGAGTTTTCAGGGCCGGAGAGCCAAGACGGACAGCAGTAAAGAGTATAAGGCTTCTATCCTGGTGGAAGACTATATGAGCAGGAAACTGGTTACTTTTTATCCTGAACAATCCATACTTCAGGTTATGGAAGCTTTTGCCAAATACAAAATTTCCGGGGGTCCTGTTCTGGACGATAATGGCTTCCTAGTAGGCATTATTTCCGAGGCAGATTGCATGAAACAGATCTCCGAAAGCCGGTATTTCAATCAGCCTATCCTGGATGCCAGTGTAGAACGCTTTATGAGTAAAAATGTGGAGACCATTCCGCATGATATGAGCATTTTTGATGCGGCTGGCGTATTTCACCGTAAGAATCGCCGCCGCCTGCCCGTCTTAAAGGACGATCTGGTAGTTGGCCAGATCAGCAGAAAAGACATTGTGGTTGCCGCACTGAAGCTCAGCGGCCATAACTGGAAGTAAATTCTTGTTTTAAACTCATATTAGTAAAGACCATTGCGCAGCGCGATGGTTTTTTGGTTTTATTGGTCTTTTCGCCTACAATTCAAGGGAGTCGTCAATGTCCGAAGACCGAAGACCGAAGACGGAAGAACGGTGCTTGAGGCCAAACACTTTGTGACCCTCCGTGGTTCTTTGCGCAACTCTGTGAAATAACTATTTGGCAAACATGCCCGATTGGGCTTCGACTCCGCTCAGCCTGACAATGCGTTCAGGCGTCTTCCGTCAATCCCGCTTTACAATCATGTAATAGTCGTTCTCCAGGGGGAGATAACCCAGGTCGTATACGAAATAATAGGTGCTGCCTTTTTTGGTGGTATATAGGTTGGTGATGTATTCAAAATCAAATCCTTTATCCAACAAGCGGGTTTTGGTAGTTCTTGTCTTGCCTTCAGTAAGTGGAAAACTGTCCAGAATGCGATAATTCTTTCGCAGGCGGTTGTTTATATTCCGCACCAGGTTCTTACTGTCTTTGTTAAGCTTATTGTTATAAGCGTTTCTGCAGTAATCCGAACAGAATTTTTTATCGATACGGCCTTTAATAGGAGTGCCGCACTCCAGACATTTCCTTTCCAAATAATTACATTTTCTGGTAATTGAATTTGAGCTCTTGGTTCTGGCCGTCTTTTTGGCTAACCACCACGTAGATATTCATTTCATTCTCACTGATTTTCTCAAAGGTGAATCCTTCAAAAAAAGCTTTTCCCTCCTCTAGTTTAACGAGCCGGAAATCTACCGTCTCATCTTTCTCTTCCCAGCCTTTCAGGTTGCCGTGAAAATGTTTGAGTTGAAGGATCAGGGTTTCTTCCTTTTGTTGAATGTGACCTACCTCGTAAAAATTGACGTGGTCATCCGTTATGGACCTGAAGACAAACATCATGGAGTTTCCCAGGGGCGGGCTCCAGATTTCTTCCGTGATCCCCCCGAAGGCCTCGCCGCGCCAGTGGCCGGCTATCCAGGCCACCTCAGATAGTGTAGCACTGGGTGAGTCTGCTCCCTCCTGGAGGGTAATGGTGTTTTGCGCAAAGGATATACAGGGTATAACCAACAATGCGATGATCAGATGTTTCATAGGGTTGTTTTTAATATTAGAGTAAATAATGAGCTGCTCTAATACAATGACGAATTCAACTTTTGGTTTAAGACACCTCAGGCCAAAATCATGCAAAACTCTTATTATCAAAGATATAACAATTTTTAAACGACTACAAACGATTACAAACGAAAATAAGTAATTCCCTACCGAGAATTTGCAGTCTGCCGCTCTATGTTTGCATCGTCGAGTTATAGTGACCGATAGTATTAACTGTTAAACGTAAAGATTTAAAAAATGAATGCACTTAGAAACAAGGTACAGTTGATTGGTAATTTAGGACAGGACCCTGAAATTGTTTTGCTGGATAATGGATCCAAATTAGCGCGCTTTTCAGTGGCCACTAATGAAACGTATCGCAATGCGAAAGGGGAGAAGGTAACTGAGACCCAGTGGCACAATGTAGTTGCCTGGGGTAAAACTGCTGATATCATTGAGAACTACCTCGTTAAAGGCAAAGAAGTAGCCATTGAAGGTAAACTGGTACACAGATCTTATGAGAACAAGGATGGAGAGAAGAAGTACGTCAGTGAAATCCGATGCAATGAACTTCTGATGCTAGGCAAGTAGTACTCAATAAAAATCCCCGGACATGCAGGTCCGGGGATTTTGGCTTTAAACTTAAACTAACTTAATAAACACTCTATTTTAGGCCACTTTCTTCATCAGGTCGTAACATGGACATTTAGAACATCGTTTGTTTTCCCCTTTCTTGTATTTCTTACAGCATTTGGTCTTACAGGCCTTTGGGGGTTGCATATCTACAACAGCACCCTTTTTAGAAAAAGCCAGCTTTCGCCATTTCTTGATTTCCTGCTTGACCTTCTTCTTTTTACCCATGTAGCAACTGAGGTGTTGCTGACAAATATAATTATTTAAATTTAATCTAAATAAAAAAAGTAAAAATTATTCAGCAGGGTCAGAAGCGGCACTTTCCACGGTAATTTGCTGAACATCGCGGTCAAATAAATAGAGTCCGCCTTTGTCGTTTCCGATCAATTTGATCTTGTCCAAAATAGTCCTTGCCAGGGCTTCTTCCTCAATCTGTTCGGCCACGTACCACTGCAGAAAATTATGCGTAGCATAGTCTTTTTCTTCCAGGGCAACGTGTACCAGTTCGTTGATACTCTGGCTCACATATATCTCGTGGTCATAAAGATCCTGGAACATTTTTTGAAAGGAACCAAAATCGGTCTGCGGGGCATTCAGATCTGAAATGTGGGCATGCCCGCCGCGCTCGTTTACATATTTGACAAGTTTGAGCATGTGCATGCGCTCTTCGTCTGAATGCTTATACATGAACAGTGAAATCCCTTCCAGGCCTTTTACCTCTGCCCAGGAGGCCATGGATAGATATACCTGTGAAGATTCGGCTTCTATACGGATCTGGTCGTTCAACGCCTTTTCCATTTTCTTTGTTAACATGGTCAAAAATTTTGATCAAAGGTACAAATTCTAAACAGCCAAAAGCAATACGGTAAACGCATTTAGACCGAGTCTATACTCTCGTGAAAACGTTTGCAAAAAATGTTAAGTAGAATCACTTCAGAGCCT
>JBPEXP010000058.1:0-8852 GCA_052031475.1 Flavobacteriaceae bacterium
TGTTGGTCATGGGTATTTCCGAAGGATCCTTGATAAGATAGTATCCCCCACCCTTGCCTTTTTTAGAACCGAGAATTCCGGTCTTTCTGAGGGTGAGTAAAATACTTTCCAGGAATTTCTGTGAAATATTTTCATTCCGGGCAATTTCGGCAATCTGCACCGGTTCACGCGCATCCTTTGACGCCAGGTAGGCAAGTGCTTTTAACCCGTATTTCGTCTTCTTGGACAGCATCGTACGAAGATAGTCAAAATACGCCGATATGTAAACTAATCCAGCTGGTCCAGGGCTTGCCTGATGTCTGTAATTATATCCTCTACATGCTCCAGTCCGACCGATATTCTCACCATTCCATCGGTGATCCCAGTCTCTGCCCTTTCTTCTACACTCAGCTTACTGTGTGTGGTAGATGCAGGATGGGTAACAATGCTGCGCGTATCACCCAGATTGGCTGATAAGGAAAGAGTCTCTATGGAGTCGAAGAATTTACGCCCGGCTTCCAGTCCGCCCTTAACGCCAAATGCCACCACGCAACCTCCTGCCTTCATCTGTTTGACGGCTAACTCGTATTGGGGGTGAGATTTCAGGAAGGGGTATTTGACCCATTCCACCTTTGGATGGGATTCCAGAAACTCGGCTACCTTCATGGCATTCTCGCAGTGACGGTCTACCCGTACGGCAAGTGTTTCCAGGCTTTTAGACAACAACCAGGCATTAAATGGGGACAAGGCGGGACCTGTTATCCTCGAAAACCGGTAAATGCGATCTATCAACTCGCGATTTCCCACCGTAATACCGGCCAAAACCCGGCCCTGGCCATCCATGAGTTTGGTGCCTGAATGGATGATCAGATCTGCCCCAAAACGGATCGGCTGCTGCAGATAAGGTGTCGCAAAACAATTATCTATGATCAGCAAAAGATTGTGTTCCTTGGCGATCTTTCCCAGCTTCTCAAGATCCAGGATGTCTACACCAGGATTGGTCGGACTTTCTGCATAGATCATTCGGGTCTCGGGCCTGATCAGGGATGGGATTTCCTCTAGTCTGTCTATATGAAAATAACTGTGATTTATGTCCCAACGAGGAAAAAACTGGGTGAATAAGGTGTGGGTAGAACCAAAGATATTCCTGGCAGATATCACGTGGTCCCCGCTATTTAACAATGCGGCAAAAGTTGAAAAAACAGCTGCCATTCCGGAAGCAAAAGCAAAGCCGTCTTCGGCCCCTTCCATAAGGCAGACCTTTTCAATAAATTCAGAAGAATTCGGGTTGGAGTAGCGGCTGTAGATATTGCGTTCTTTTTCCTCCGCAAACGAAGCCCTCATATCCTCGGCATCCTCGAATACAAAACTGGAGGTGAGATAGATCGGATTGCTGTGCTCCAGGAAGGAGGTCCGCTCTATCTGAGTGCGTATCGCATCTGTTTCAAACTTTTTCTTTCGGGCCATAAACGTATTTCTTTGATCTTTATCAGAGCTTTTCGGCTATTCTTAGGATATCGCCAAATACCCCTCTGGCAGTTACTGCTGCTCCGGCACCTGCTCCCTGTATGACCAGCGGATGTTCACCGTACGATTCCGTGTAGATCTCTATAATAGAGTCTGAACCTTTTACCTGGCCCAGAGAACTGTTTTTAGGCACAGATTCAAGCCGTACATCCAGCAAACCCTTGTCTTTTTGCAAGTCGCCATGGAGTTCCCCTACATATCTCAATACCGAAGTATCCGCTTGTTCCTTTTTAATTTCCTCATAATGGGTATCCAGGACATCGAGATGTTCTGTGAATTGCTCGAGTGACATATTTTTAAGCGTATCCGGAATTAAATTTTGAATGTTGATCTCATCAAATTCATTGTGAAGATCCAATTCCCTTGCCAGAATCAGCAACTTTCTACCCACATCATTCCCGGATAGATCTTCTCTCGGATCGGGCTCTGTAAAACCCTTTCCCATGGCCTCTTTTAAAATATCTGAAAAGGAGGCATTACTTTCGGAAAAAGTGTTGAAAATATAGCTCAGAGAACCTGAAAATACCCCCCTGATCCTGGTGATATTTTCGCCGGACAAGTGCAGCAGCTTGATGGTATCTATCAATGGCAATCCCGCGCCCACATTTGTTTCATACAAATATTGCTTTTGATGCCGGACCAGGTCTTCGCGCAACAATTTATAGTAATCAAAGCCCAGGGTATTTCCAATCTTGTTGGAAGATACCAGGTCAAACCCATTCTCGATCAGTTCAAAATATTTTGACACCAATTGCTCGCTGGCCGTATTGTCTACGGCGATCAGGTTCTCTAAATGATGCTGCCGGGCAAATTGGAAGATATCGTCCAGAATATAGGGCACGCCCTTTTCCTTAATTTCCTTTTGCCAATCGTCACCTATGCCATAGGGATTTAAGAGCAATTTTCGGGAATTGGCCACGGCAAAAATGTTGAGATGAATGCCTTTCCGCTTTTCGATGCTTTTGGCCGAAGTAATGATCTGATCGAGCAGGGTGCCGCCTACATTGCCATGTCCGAAAAGAGCCAGGTTTACCTTTTTGCTGATCCCGAATATCTGACCGTGCATAACGTTCAGCGCCTTGTGCATATCCCGCTTTTTGACCACCAGGCTCACGTTTTTGCCTGAAACCGTGTTGTTGAAAAGCAGGGGGACGATCTGATTCTTGATGAGGGCATTATACGGTTTGTGAAAGGAGCTCAGGTCTTGTCCGATAATAGAAATAACCGCAACTTCTTCCACAATGGTTATTTCGTTGATATCCCTTGAGCGAAAGTCTGAATCAAACTCCTGTTCCAGAGCCTTTTTGGCTTTTTTTGCTTTTTCGGATTTTACCACCAATCCTATCCCCCGCTCAGATGAACCCTGGGAAATTATACTGACACTGATATTACTCTGACTCAATGCCCTGAATATACGCGCATCCACTCCCACTTTGCCCAGAAGACCGCGGCCTTCCAGGTTGATCAAAGCCTCATTTTCTGCTACCGAAAGAGATTTGATTCCTTCATCCCCGGACTGGGCGCTTATCAAAGTCCCTTCATCATCTCCGTTAAATGTATTCAAAATTCGGAGTGGTATGTTTTTCTCTATCAGCGGAATGATCGTCTTCGCATGAAGGATGGTCGTACCAAAATTAGCCAACTCATTGGCCTCGCTAAATGAAAGTCTCGCTATTCGCTGTGCCTCTGGCACGAGTTCAGGATTTGCCGTATAGATCCCGTTTACATGAGTGAAATTTTGCAGCTCGCTGGCATCGAGAAAATTGGCCAAAAGGGCTGCCGTATAATTGCTGCCGTTGCGGCCCAGCGTAGTGGTTTCATTTTCAGCAGTGGAAGCGATAAAACCCGCAATGATCGGTACTTTGGCCGGTTTTAACCTACTAAACTCACTTACCACGTTTTCCCTCGACAATTCTTCCAGCAACTTGGCATCGCCAAAGGTGTCGTCTGTTTTGATCAGATGCCGGCTATCCAGGAGTTGGGCATCCACATCCATTCCAATAAGTAGTTTGGTGATAAGTTTTCCGGATATGATCTCGCCAAAGGCTAGTACCTGGTCCTTGATCTTCGGGCTGTAATCGCCCAGCATGGCCACACCTTCAAGCAAACGCACCAAGGCCTGGAAATCTTCAGACAGATCTACGTTCTTAAAAGTATGTTGCTGGTACTTTTCAAAGGCTTCAAAAGCCTCCTTGTAATCCCTGCCTGAAGCAGCCTTCTCTAAAATGGCCTCCAACTGGTCTGTGGCTTTCTCCCTGGCCGAAAGCACTACGGCAATGCGCTCCCCGCTTTGGGCCTTTTTTTTGATGATGTCCAATACCCTGCCAATACCTTCTCCGTTGGACAAAGACCTGCCACCAAATTTCAGAATCTTCCACTTCTGATCTTTATTCCTGCTGTTGAAGATCCCGTCAAGTAATTGTTCCATCTGTTCGTATTCCATCAGGAAGGCATCATGGCCGTGCAGCGACTGGATCTCGCTATAAGTAACATTGCTTTTAGCCTGGGCCAGTTGTTTAAAAGTCTCCTTGTTTTCACTGGCCGTAAAGAATAGGTCCGAATCCACGCCAATGATGTGAATATTGGTCTGGCTATTCTTTAAGGCGTCAAATCTCTGAGGTCCATCCCTGGTAATATCAATCGTTTTCAACAACTGATTGGTAAGCTTGTAGGCCGATAGCTGAAAACGCTCCTGTAATTTTTTTCCATGGTGGGTCAGCCAGCTTTCCACATTAAAAACCTGTAATTCTTCATTGGTAGTCCTTTGGAAACGGGCCTTGAAAGACTCCGGAGTCCTGTAGCACAGCATGGCATGCATCCTGGCGTCGTGTACCGGTTGTTTTGAATTAATAAGGATCTGTTCCTGTATCTGGCAATTGGCTATCAACCAGTCTGTGGATTTCCAGTCTGATGCAATGGGTATCAGGTGTTTTGTAAGATTGGGATTGAGAGCAGCCATCTCCCAGGCGATACCGCCGCCAAGGGAACCTCCCATGATCGCATAAACTTCCTTTACCTGGAGCCGTTCCAGTCCCAGTAAAAATATCCGGGCGATATCACCGGCCACAAAGTCCTTGTAATTCTCAACAACGAAACCGTCATAGCCGTTACCGGGAATGTTGAATGCCAGAACCGTGTAGTGATCGGTATCTATACAGCGACCCGGACCGATAAGGGATGACCACCAGCCATTCTCGCCGGAAACATTGGAATTGCCGGTAAGTGCGTGATTTACTATCACCAATGGCGCCGAGTGCAGGTCCTTCCCAAAAAGCTGGTAGGTGAGGCAAATATCCTGCACGGCCCCATTTAACGTTTTAAAAGCCGGGATTTCTATCTCGCGCAAATGGGCGTTTTTCTTTTCCATCAGTGCCAATTTCTCTTTCACTGTTTTCTTTCTTAACAGGCTATTAAATACCTGGTTCAATTCCCCGCCATCGGGTTTAATAAATGATTCAGTTAAAAAGAAAGGATAATTACAGAAGTAATAGGGTCCGTTATCTCTCCTTGCAACAAGGTTAGAATTTAGCACCTTCTTTGATGAAAGACTCAAAGGGTTGCTAAGGCTTCACTGGGTCTAATCCCTCCACCTTTCTCGATAACCGCTCAATATGAATGGGAACTTAAAGCACAAATATAGGAACGGAATTTTTGAAATACCTAGTAAATTCAGAAAAATTAGAGGTTGAAGGCTTTTTTGATCTCTTCAACCCGGTCTAATTTTTCCCAGGTAAAAAGCTCTACCTCTCTTTCCAGACGTCCGTTGTAGGGGGATTCAAAGACCTTGGTCACCGTTCTTGGTTCTTTACCCATATGTCCGTAAGCCGCGGTCTCCAGGTAGATCGGATTTCTCAGTTTAAGGCGCTCTTCAATGGCAAAAGGCCGCATATCAAACAGTCCTTCAACCAGTCTGGCGATCTCCCCGTCGTTCATCTCAACTCTGGCCGTACCGTAGGTGTCTACAAATATGGATGTAGGCTCGGCCAGGCCGATAGCGTAGCTGACCTGAACCAGGATCTCGTCGGCTACTCCGGCAGCTACCAGGTTTTTGGCCGCATGCCTTGCCGCATAAGCCGCGCTGCGGTCTACCTTGCTGGGATCTTTCCCGCTAAATGCCCCGCCGCCATGAGCCCCTTTGCCTCCATAAGTGTCTACGATAATTTTCCTGCCGGTAAGCCCTGTATCGCCATGAGGTCCGCCGATGACGAATTTGCCCGTGGGGTTAATATGATAGACCACCTGGTCCGAGAAAAGAGACTGAATGTGTTCTGGAAGTTTGGCGATCACCCTTGGCATAAGGATCCCGGTGATATCCTCCTTGATCCTCGCCAGCATTTTATCATCGTCCTTATCAAATTCGTCATGCTGGGTGCTTATGACAATGGTCACGATCTTCTGAGGCACGTGAGCGTCTGAATACTCCAGGGTAACCTGGGCTTTGGCATCAGGTCTCAGATAAGGCATATCACTGCCCTCACGCCTCATCAAAGCCAGTTCCTGCAGGATCTTGTGGGATATATCGAGGGCCACGGGCATAAAATTCTCAGATTCCCTGGTGGCATAACCGAACATCATCCCCTGATCTCCTGCCCCCTGGGCTTCCTTGGTCTCTCTTTCAACACCCTGGTTGATCTCTTTGGATTGCTCGTGTATGAGGGAAATAATACCACAGGAATCCCCGCTAAATTGGTATTCGCCCTTGGTATATCCAATATCGTTGATTACGTTGCGCACCACATGCTGAAGGTCCAGGTAAGTGTTACTTTTTACTTCGCCGGCCAGGATAACCTGACCTGTAGTGACCAGGGTTTCACAGGCCACTTTGCTGTCCGGATCAAAGGCCAGGAAGTTGTCGAGCAGGGCATCTGAAATCTGGTCCGCAATTTTATCGGGATGACCTTCGCTTACAGATTCTGAGGTAAATAAATAGGACATACTGCAGTTACAATTTCTCGGTTCCGGGTAGTAGACAACCTAAGTGTGATGGATGGTCAATCACCTATGGGAAACCATTTCCCGGAAGCTTAAGCGGCACCTTCAAACAACGATCATAAGGCACCAAAATCAGGACGACTAAAGTACGTATTTAGGGATTAAATAAAAACTTTGAAGCGCCATAAATATCCGGTGTATTTCACCAACTATTTTTTTCAGGAGTCAAGATACTTTGTATATTGTGTTCCCTTGAAAAATCAGACACTAACCATAAATCTAAACAATCTATGCACATAGCTGTTGCAGGTAATATAGGCGCCGGGAAAACCACGTTGACCGAGCTACTTGCCAAGCACTACAAATGGGATGCTCATTATGAAGATGTGGTAGACAATCCTTACCTGGACGACTTTTACAACCAGATGGAAAGGTGGAGTTTTAATCTTCAGATCTATTTCCTCAACAGCCGGTACAGACAGATTCTCAAGATCAGGGAAAGCGGAAAGAACGTCATACAGGACAGGACGATTTATGAGGATGCCCACATCTTTGCCCCTAATCTTCATGCTATGGGATTGATGACCAACAGGGATTTTAGCAACTACACCAGTTTATTTGAATTAATGGAGAGCCTGGTACAACCCCCAGACTTACTCATCTACCTGAGAAGTACCATCGCCAATCTTGTAAAACAGATCCACAAACGAGGCAGGGACTACGAAAATTCCATCTCTATAGACTACCTCAGCAGGCTCAACGAACGTTATGAAGCCTGGGCCGAGGGCTATGAGAAAGGTAAATTACTCGTTATAGATGTGGACAGACTTGATTTTGTTGATAATCCCGAACACCTGGGCGAAGTGATCAACAAGATCGATGCCGAGATACACGGTCTGTTTTAATCGATCAGCCAACTTTTTACTATCTATGAAAACGGTTCCCTCAATGGGCCACCGCGTTAACTCATTCTGGCTTTTTTAAGGAGACAGAAGCCCTTAATTTAGAGATTAAAGCCAAATGGTACCATGTGCAGTGGTGCATGGCCATACGGTATAATCTTAAAATCCAGGACCCATGAGACCAAAAAAGAATCCAGGTTCAGACATTAATCGGAACCGCAGTATTTATTTCCTGATTGGATTAATGATAGTGCTGATGATGACTTATATCGCGCTTGAATGGAAATCCTATGCGACGGATGATCAATGGGACCTCCAGGCAATTTACGAGAAGGAATTGATCGAAGAAGCCCCGGTGACCAAGCATGAAATAATCAAGCCAGAGCTAAAACCAGTCTTACCACCGGCGGAGATTGAGATCAGGGAAGACGAGGAGGAGATCGAAGAATCCTTCATCGCCACCACGGAAATTGACCCGGAGAATCATTCACTGGCCATAGACAGTATCGCGGTCATGAAGCTGCCTGAAGATGATGAGATCCCTTTCATTGCCGTAGAAGATGCGCCGGTTTTTCCGGGTTGTGAAAATGCCGGCGATAAAAAAGCCTGTTTTCAAAAAATGATTACCGCCCACATCAAACGCAATTTTCGATATCCTGAGCTGGCGCAGGAATTGGGCCTGGAAGGCAGGGTCAATACTATTTTTGTCATACACAGTGACGGCAGTGTAGGTGACATACAGATCCGGGGACCCCACGAGATCCTGGAAAATGAGGCACAGCGCATCCTGTCAAAACTTCCCGCCATGACTCCGGGTAAGCAAAGGGGGCGTGCGGTAAGAGTGCCTTTCAGTATCCCGATCTATTTTCGTTTGCAATAAAAAACCCCGCTAAGAAGCGGGGCTGTTATTCTTAATATTTGGTTGATGTTATTCCTTTTCAACCAAACTATTTTGCTCAGCGTTATTCGAATCAGAAGGCGTTGCTAATTCTGTCTCTACTTCAGCGGCAGCCTCATAGGAAACAGAAGTTTCTTCCTCCAGGCTGATCTGCTCAGTGATGACCTGCTCTGCCTGCTCCTCAATTTTTGCCTCGTTGTAGGCAGTAAGCGTATCAGAAGAAAGAGCAATACTAGGTGCGATAACCAGAGCCACTACAGACATCAATTTTAACAGGATGTTCAGTGAAGGTCCCGAAGTATCCTTAAATGGATCTCCTACAGTGTCTCCCACAACAGCAGCCTTATGAGCTTCTGAACCTTTTCTTCCTTCCTCTTCGATCATTTTTTTGGCATTGTCCCATGCTCCTCCGGCATTAGACTGGAAGATCGCCATCAATACTCCGGCAGTAGTTACTCCCGCAAGCAGGCCACCCAGCATCTCAGCTCCGCCAATAAATCCAATGGCTACGGGTACTGCAATAGCAAGGATTCCGGGTAATACCATCTCTTTTATAGAAGCCTGGGTAGAGATGGCCACACACTTTTCGTATTCCGCTTTGCCATCAGCAGCTT